>CABSMD010000044.1 GCA_902478725.1 uncultured Clostridia bacterium | reverse complement strand
GTATTAAAATGTATTCTATTAGACAACAATCGAAACCTGCCGAAAAAACAAACGCTTTTTTGGCGGGTTTCTTTTCTTAGGGTTGAAAATGAAATAATTGATTCTATTGAAAATGCGAACTTCGGCGCTGCGGTAGGCTGGGATGAATCATTGAAAACAATAACCATTTCCTATTAAAACTTCTGTATTCAGGATTGGAAGGGTGTTTATGAAACTAATAGTTAAAATTCCGATGCTGGTGAAAAAATATCTGGATTATATCTTGGCTGCGATTTTGTTATTTATCCTGCTTACACCAACAGACATATGGGACAGGACATATGGGCAGCTGGACTTTTACTATGTCGTTTTTCCAATCATTACATTTTTGCTGTTTTTGGTATGTGTGGCAAGCTGGATCGAGAAGAAACGGAGTTTTTTAAAGTGGCTGCGCGGAAATATCTGGTTTGTAGCCTTTGCTGTCTCGTTGCTGGCGGCGGTTCTATTTTCTACCAATCAACGGCTGAGCTTATCCTATCTGCCTTACTATTTTAGCGGGATTTTTATGGCCTGCGTCCTGTATGCGGGCGAGCTTACATACAGGCAAATCAGGCGTATCCTCGGGGTTGCGGCGTTTGGTTTGCTCCTGACAGCCATTATTGCGGTCATGCAGCGGCTACAGGGTGTAGCGGTAAACCCGAGCTTTACCAATTTGGCGGTGAATCAGAATATGCCGGGGCGTGTCGAGTCCGTTTTCGGCAATCCCAATATCTATGCCTTTACATTGGCGTCGCTGCTGCCCGTCGTGGCGGCCTACATGCTCATCAGCCAGTCACGCCTGCGCGGGGCGTTCGGTGCAGTTTCGTTCCTCCTTGGCGTTGTGGCGCTTATGATGACCTATTCGCGTGGCGCCTGGTTTGGGTTTGCGGCCGGACTTTTTCTTTTTATAGTGATATGGAAGCCTAAGCTGATCCCTGTTTTTTTGTTACTCGGTGTGATCGCAATACCGTTTTTGCCCAGCAGCATCAAAGACCGGTTTTTAACCATTTTCAATCCCAAGGATACCTCAATCAGTTATAGGGGCCTGCTTTTGCATTCGAGCCTGCAGTTGCTCGCGGACCGGCCGGTATCCGGTGCGGGGCTGGGGTTGGTTACAGTACAGAATGTGATTCACCAAAGCTATTGGCCGGCCTATTTAGATCCCGTCTACCGTTTTTACCACTCGCACAATATCTTTGTACAAACGTGGTGCGAGATGGGGATATTTGGTCTTGTTAGCTTCATGGGAGCAATTTTCCATAACATGATAGGTGCGTTGCGGAGATTTCGCCAAAAAAGTAAACCCATACAGGTTTTAACCGCCTCACTGAGCGCAGGTATGGTGGCAATGCTTTTATGCGGCCTTACTGACTGCCCGTTAAATACCTTGCGGACAATGCTGTTGTTTTGGATCTTATTTGGACTGCTCGGTTCTGTAAAAAAAGCGGATGAAAAGGATGTAGCAGGAGGGCGGGCGGCAGGCTTGTCTGATATAGAGAAATAAAATTCGGGCGGTGGGGTTCAACAGACTTATAGCGGATACTCTGGGCAATTTTAAAATTGCATATTATTTTAAACTATGTTAAAATAATGTTGAATATAACAAAATTATGGAATTTTTTGCTTATGAAATGAAAGGGGCTCAACGCTCATGAACGGTTTGACCAAAACAACACGTCGAATTGTGGCGGTATCAATAGTGGTATTGTTGCTATTGGCATTGTATTCTCCTGTATTGGCGGAGAACCATGAAAAACGTGTGCTTCGGGTCGCTTTCCCACCGATGGACGGGCTGAGCGAAACAGCGCCGGACGGCAGCCGTCATGGCATGATAGTGGATTATCTCAATGAAATTGCAAAGTATACCGGCTGGGAGTATGAGTACATAGACACGACTAGTCAGACAATGCTGAACGAGTTTGCAGCCGGGGAATATGATCTGATAGGTGGGGCCTACTATCTGCCTGCCCTTGAAAATAGTTTTGCTTATCCGGATTATAACACAGGCTACAACCGTTCCACACTGCTGGCTCGGCGTGACGACAATAGTATTCACAGTTATGACTTACAGAGCATGAACGGAAAAACCATCGGTGTGTACGAACGGGCAACAGAAAATATCCGCCGTCTCAAAGAATTCCTGGCGATCAACGATATGGACTGCCCCATTCGATATTTTAAATATGAGGATATGTCAGGTAATGGGAATCTCTATTCCCATCTGGAAAGCGGCGAGGTGGACCTTCTGCTTGGTAATCTGCTTGAGAACAGCGATACGTTGCGGGTGGTTGTATCTTACGATGCGCAGCCTTACTATATTGTAACTACCCCGGGCAATCAGGAGATATTGGATGGTCTGAATATGGCGTTAGGGCGAATCTTAGATGCCAACCCTAATTTTGCCGCCGAATGTTATGCTAAAAATTTTCCGGATCGGCTGGTCGATATTCAGCTCAATGAGGAGGACTTGGCGTACATCCGGCAGAAGGGTACTGTGACCGTGGCCATACCGGAGGAATGGCATCCCTTATTTTGTTCGAATACGTCGGAAGATTTGCATCCCGGCGTAATGCCGGAGGTACTTGATAAAATCAAGGCGTTTACTGGTCTGGAATTTACTCTTGTCCAAACAGAAACCTATATGGATGCGGTCCGTCTGGTACAGCAGGGGGAAGCCGATATTCTTGGCTTTTTCCTGGGAGATGATGAGGATGCTTCCCATCAAGGTCTGGCGCTGTCAGCGGGATATGCTAGTATGAATAACATCGTTGTGCGCAACAAAGCCTCCAGCTATCCGGATGCGGGGCTGACGGGGGCGGTAATAGAAGGACGGCCGCTGCCAAACGGTGTGTCTGCTTCGAAAGTTCTGACCTATCCTAACATCACCGAGGCGCTTTCAGCGGTGGATCGTGGGGAGGCCGATTTTATCTATGGCCAGTCTGCGCGGTTGGAGAAGGAAATCCAGCGGTATCATTTTTCCAATCTCGTACCAGTGAGCCTCGTCAACGATCAGGATGATGTTTGTTTCGCGCTGGCCCGTCCCGTGGACCCGAGCCTGCTCACGATACTCAATAAGGCTATTAATAATCTGTCCAGCGAGGAAAAGGCCGCAATACTGAACCGAAACATGGTTTCAATTGGCGTGAGCCGTTTCTCCCTTACGGAAATGATCTATTCCAATCCGATCCTGTTTGTGGCCATTGTGGCGTTCGTTTTGCTGATTCTGGTTGTCTCGGTTCTGTTGGTCGGCCGGGCACGGATGAAGGCTGCCGTCATGCAAAGCAATTTGGAGAAAGTTGAGGCGGCAAGCCGGGCCAAGGGTGAATTTCTCTCCCGTATGAGCCATGAGATACGAACGCCGATGAACGGGATTATCGGCATGAGCGCCATCGCGATGCAAAACCTGGACAATACCGAAAAGCTGGCGGATTGTTTGCATAAGGTGTCTCTCTCTTCAAAACACCTGCTCGCCCTCATCAACGATGTGCTGGACATGTCCAAGATTGAAAGCGGTAAGGTAGAGATCAGACACGAAACCTTTGATTTCCGTGCCTTTTTGGAGGGGCTTGCAAGCGTCTATTGCGGTCAGGCCCAAAGCAAGGGGATCGATTACGAAACGGTGCTGGTAAACGAGGTGGACGAGGCTCTGGTGGGGGATTCTCTGCGCCTGGGTCAGATTCTGTCCAACCTCCTGTCCAATGCGCTGAAATTTACCCCGGACGGCGGTTCCATCCGGCTGCGGGTGTCCCAAATCCTATCCGGGCCGGACGAAGTGCGGCTGTGTTTTGCGGTGGCTGATACGGGCTGCGGGATTGCGGAAGAAAAGCTTGATAAGATTTTTGAATCTTTTGAACAGGAAAATGCGGATGTCGCCAGTAAATATGGCGGTACCGGCCTGGGCCTTTCCATTGTCAAGCGGTTTGCCGAACTGATGGGAGGCAGCATCCATGTGGAAAGTACGTTGGGTGCCGGAAGTACGTTCATCGTTGAATTACCGTTTGGCAGAAGCGAGAGGCAGGCCGCTATGGGCACGTTTGATAACTTGCGGGTTCTGGTGGCGGATGACGATCGGGATACCTGTGAGTATGTTGCCGGTCTGCTTCAGAAAATGCGGATTCAGGCGGACTGGGTGGATGACGGATACCAGGCCGTTTCAAAGGTGGAGGAGGCGCATATCCAGGGACAGGATTTCGATGTATGCTTTGTCGACTGGAAGATGCCGGGTATCGATGGGCTGGAGCTTACGCGGCGTGTCCGCAGTGCTGGTGCTGTTTCGGTAATATTGACCGCCGCTTGTGATGTTGCCGGGATCCAACAGGAAGCAACAAAGGCGGGTGCGGTATGCGTGATTGCAAAACCATTGTTTGCGTCCACCGTCGCCGAGGCCCTCTCCTGTATCAGACAGGACCATCCGCTTAACGAAGCTCAGGTCAACGGTTTGACTGAATATGATTTTAGCGGCAAGCGTATTTTGCTGGTCGAGGATAATGCGTTGAATCGCGAGATCGCAGTTGAGCTGATTGGTGATACTGGGGCGGATATGGAGACTGCGGAGGACGGTGTTGAGGCAGTGGAGATGTTCCAGCGTTCCAGCCAGGACTACTATGACTTAGTGCTGATGGATGTGCAGATGCCGCGCATGGATGGGTGCGAGGCGACCAGGCGGATTCGGGCGCTGGATCGTCCTGATGCCCGCATAGTCCCGATCCTGGCCATGACGGCCAATGCCTTTGCGGAAGATGAGGCAAAAAGCCGCGCGGCCGGTATGAACGCCCATATTTCAAAGCCGTTAGATGTCAAAACACTCTACGCGACCCTGAATGCATTCCTGTCCGGCGGAGCGTAATCATATTCTGTGTATAAAATCTGCTACCATTGCAATGCCGGCGCACCGCGCCGGCATTAGTTGTATTTACCATTTGTTTTTTACGGCGACATACGGTATACTGTAAGCAATTCACTTTTCAACAGTAAATAAATTGCCGTAACTTGATTTTTGTTTAGAAGAAACCGCCGCCGTAATCATAAAATAAGAATTTTTATCCCCTTAACCAACCCTTAATTCTCCTTTTGGTATACTGGGTATGCAATCGGGAGACACAATTAAAAGGAGGTAATACGTATGAAACAAGTAAGGAAGATTGGTGCATTGTTGATGGCGGTGGCGGTGATGGTTGTCTCAACAATGGTTCCGTCCTTTGCGGCGGATGGGGATACGCAAGACGTCGGTTATTCCACGGCAGAGATTTCTGTATCGAAAGCGGAGGCTGTGGTCATAGATGGCAGTGACGTCGGCGAGGAGAATTCGCGGACCTATTCTTTTGAGATGGATGAGGACGGCAAGATTGTCGTTTTTGATCAGGATGGCAATGAGATTAAAATTAACTTTGAGCAGGCTGGCGGCGAATTGACGCTGGACGGTGGACAGACGGATGCACAAGGGTATACCATTTCCATCGTTAACGATTAAAACGGTTTGGCATCCGAGAACCGAATACATAGGCCTGCTTATAAAAGCAGGTAACACAAGTCTTTCGATTGTAAATCAGGCCATACGGGAAACCGTATGGCCGTCTGATTTGAGGTGGGACATATGAAACTATTGCTGGTGGAGGATGAAAAGGATCTGCGCGACGCCTTAAAGCGCGGGCTGGAGAAAAAGGGCTATGCGGTGGATACGGCCGCGGACGGTGCTGAAGGGGCAGAACTGGCATTCATCAATGACTACGATTTGATGGTGTTGGACTTGAATCTGCCCGGTATGGATGGGCTTACCCTTTTAAAAGAGCTTCGCCGGGAGGACAAGGAACTGCGTGTACTGATCCTGTCGGCCCGCAACGGAGTGGAAGACCGCATCGCCGGGCTGGATATGGGGGCGAATGATTATCTGGTCAAGCCGTTCCATTTCGATGAACTGGAGGCGCGGATCCGCAGCCTTCTGCGGCGCCGGTTTGTGCAGGACGACGTGCGGCTTGCCTGCGGCCGTGTGGAGGTGGATACGGCGCGGCGTTGTGCCTATGAGGACGGCATCGCGCTGGATCTTACCAGAACGGAGTTTGCCATTTTGGAGTTTTTGATGCTGAACCGGGACAGGACCGTCAGTACCGAGGAACTGATCGAGCATGTCTACGACAGCGGGGCCGACCTGTTTTCAAATGCTGTCAAGGTTCATATCCACACCCTGCGGCGTAAGCTTCCATCCGATATGATTCGAAATATACGGGGTGTCGGGTATACCGTTCGGGGAGGTGATACTGGATGAAATGGTTGAAAGCGATCTCGCTCAGGGCGAAAATCACGATCCTGTCCGCTATTGTTCTGGTGGCGATTGCCGGGGGATTGACCTTGGCGTCGAACTATAACCTGGACCGTTTTTTTGTGCATGACCTGCAGGAGGCGCAGATGCAGTCCGTGACGCTTGATATAGATGATACGGTTTTATACGACGATACGGCTGCTGCAGTGGAGTTTACGCCTCCGTCATTGCCCAGGCCGGATGATATAAGCGTAAGGGGGCATGAGGGGGCGACTGCCTATTTTATCGCAACCGTCCGCCGAAAAAGCTTTGTGAATTCGGGCCTTCTGATCATGGCGGTCCTTGCCCTGCTGGGGATCGCGGCCATCTTTTTCCTGACGGGCCGGGCACTCCGGCCTGTGCGCAGCCTTGCGGCCGCGATGGGGGAGATTGATGGCAACAACCTCTCCGCACGGGTGGTAACGGATGGGGCAAGCCGGGAGATTGCACTCTTGGCCGGTTCGTATAACCATATGCTGGAGCGTCTGGAGCGTGCTTTCACCCAGCAGAAAAATTTTTCCGCGGCCGCGGCGCATGAGCTCAAAACACCGCTGGCCTGTATGCGGACGAACCTTGAAGTGCTGCAATTGGATGAAACCCCAACCGTTGAGGAGTTCCGTGACGCGGTCGCCGTTGCAAGCCGGAATACGAACCGTCTGATCGGGCTGGTGGAGGAGCTGCTTGTTATGAATGCCGCCGAAAAGCCGGAGGACAGTGAGCCGGTTGCGCTGGAACATCTGTTTGAGGATGTTTTGAATGAGCTCATACCGGTTATTTCAGAAAAGGAACTGAATGTAAGTGTGAAAGGCGATGGCTTCGTTTGGGGGGATTATGCCCTACTGTACCGTGCCTTCTACAACTTAATCGAAAACGCGGTCAAGTACAATGTCCGCCGCGGTCATATCGGGATTGCCACCAAACCGGAGGACGATATGGTAAAAATCACTGTGTCGGACACGGGGATAGGGATTCCTTCCGAAGAAACGGAGTATATTTTTGATGCGTTTTACCGTGTGGATCAGTCTCGTTCGCGCGACATCGGCGGCTGCGGACTTGGCCTGGCCATTGTGAAAACCATTATTGAAAAGCAGGAAGGCAGAATTTATGTATCTTCCAATAAAAGCGGCGGCAGTGTGTTCACCGTTCTGCTGCCGGTCGCCGGAGAGGGACGGCAATAGACTTTTCACACCTGTGGATCTTTGTGCGGATGTAGCCTTATGCGGCTACATCCGTTTTTGCTGTCTACAGGTATGATATGTGCCTTTCGTATATAAAATGTAGTACACTTCCTGTAGCGCAAATTGTGTTGACAAAGTGCCGGCACAATGGTACAATCGACGTGATTTAAGGAAAGGAAGTGGAACCCATGCAGGATAAGATACAAAAAATTATCGCGGGTATGAAGGGAATCCAAAGCGGGATGAATGAGACCTGCCCGATTGGCATCATCTCGATGGAAAACTGGGAATGGACGCAGGGTGTCGCGCTGTTTGCCCTTTTTTCCTATTACCGCAAAACCAAAGATCCCGCGCTGCTCGAGTATTTGACCGGCTGGTTTGACCGGCAGATCAAAAAGGGACTGCCGGACAAAAACGTCAACACCATGTGCCCTATGCTGACCATGGCCTATCTGTATGAGGAGACGGGCAATGCGGCCTACCTCCCCTTTCTGGAGGAATGGGCGGACTATGCCGTATACCATATGCCGCGCGCCGGCGAGGGGGCGATCCAGCATGTCGTATCCGGCCACGCCAATGACGGGCAGATTTGGGACGACACCCTCTACATGACCGTGCTTTTTATTGCCAAAACCGGCGTCCTGCTCGGCAGGCAGGAGTATGTTGATGAAAGTATCTATCAATTTTTGGTACATATCAAATATTTGACCGACCCGAAAACGGGGTTGCTGTTCCATGGCTTCACCTTCCGTGGGCGGCATCATTTTGCGGGCGCCCTCTGGGGGCGCGGCAATTCCTGGTATACCGCCGGCCTGGTGGATTATCTGGAGATCGTAAAGCTCCCCGCGAGTGTGGAACGCTTTCTGCTTGCCGGGCTGAAAACGCAGGTGAACGCTTTGGTGGAAAGACAGGATGCAGGAGGACTGTGGCACACCTTGCTTGACGATCCGGATTCCTATCTGGAGACCTCTGCTTCCGCCGCTATCGGCTATGGCATTTTAAAAGCGGTGCGCAAAGGCTATCTCCCGGCGTCATACAAGGCGTATGGCGACAAAGCGTTGTCCGGTGTACTGTCCATGATAGGGGAAGATGGCACGGTGGACGGTGTGTCCTATGGCACGCCGGTGTTTGAACGCCTGGAGGATTATAAAAAGATCGAGGTCTGCCCGATGCCCTACGGGCAGTCGATGGCGCTGATGCTGTTGGCGGAGGCTGAGTAAGGAGGCTTACTATGAACTGGGATGACAGGCTGAAACGGTTTTTAGCGGCCATGGACGGACTGTATGATGGGCGGGAATCGCTCTTGTGCGTCGACTCCTCTGGCCGCGGGTACCATACCCGCGTGAATGGAATGGCCCATCCGACCCGCCAGTCGATGGCGTACGCCTCGCTCCTGTTTTACGCGGGGGAGCAGATGGAACGCGCTGAAAAAATAGCCTTGCGGATTGCGGATTTGCAGGACAGCGATCCGGATAGCGATACCTATGGGCTGTGGAGCTACTTTTTGGAGGAGCCGCTTTCTCAAATGGATGCGCCGGACTACAACTGGGCGGATTTCATCGGCAGCCAATTGATTTACATCTTAAAATGCCATTCCAAAAATCTGGCGCCGGAGACGGCGGAGCGGTTGAAGGCCGCGCTCTCGCGTGCGCTCGTGTGCGACCGCAAACGAAATGTCTCGTATGACTACACCAACATCTGTCTGATGGGCAGCTTTTTGCAGATCGCCGGGGGCGAGGTGCTGGGGGATGGGGAGGCTTTTTCATGTGGGAAGGAGCGTCTTTTGGGCTTTTTGGAATACACCCGTGTCTGCGGTTCGTTTTCGGAGTATAACAGCTCTGCCTATTCGGTGATCGCGCTGGAGGAAATCTCCCGTATGCTGTTACTGTTTGAGGATGCACAGTGCCGTGTCATGGCACAGGAGCTCAACCGCTATGGCTGGCTGGCGCTGGCCGACCATTACAGCCTGTCGCTTGGGGAGCTGTGCCCGCCGCAGAAGCGTTGCTATACGGATTTTGATGTTCGCAAGGAGTCATACGGCGACATGCGCGATATCAACGCCGGTACGGTGCATTCCTTTATCTACCTTGCGACGGATGGGGAGGTTGCCTGCCTTGCGACGGACGACGCGGTGAGCATGGAATGGCTCATCCTGGAGCCCCAATGCCCGCCGGAGGTGGCAAAGCGGTTCCTGCCGCCGGAGGGGGAACGGTTTTTTTGCCAGACCTATTATAAACAGAACGATTTACGCAAGCCCGGTTCCGATCGGGTGATCGTTCGGGAACTGGACAGTCCGGATTTGGCGGCTTACTCCTATTTAACGCCCGGCTACATCATGGGGGCGTTTCGGGAAACCGATCTGTGGAACCAGAGAAGAACCGGCATGGTTTATTGGAAAAACCGTTTGGGCAAGGCTAGCCTGCGGCTTCGCGCCCTGCACGATGGACGGGATTTTTGCGGCGCTGTGGCCTTTACCGCGATGGACAAAAACGTGATGCTTACTAATCTAGGCCTTGTGTCAGACCATGGAGATTTTCATTATATTCTCGACCCGCTTGCGGATGGAGTGCTGCGGGCGCGTCAGTTGGTTTTCTGTCTGGAAACGGCCGGCAATACGGACGAGGTGTGCATCGAACAGAACGGCAATTCCTTTGAGATAACGGACAGGGATTTTCATATGGGGATAACCGTCCAAAACCCTCTCTTTGATGGCGTGCCCTGTCTGGTACGCGTAGACAGCGAGAAAAAGTATGCCGAGATCGTGCTCTATGAAGGGGAGGAACGGGAATTTGACCTCAAATCGCTTGGCGCCTGCGCCGCAACCATCCTCCTTGTTGCGGATTGTAAAGGAACTATTCCGGCCGTTTCGGTGAATTCGCATGGCGGGATGCGTACCGCGTCCGCCTGTGGCCTGGCGGTCAGCAGTCATGAGGATGTTATGGACTACGCCACAGCCATAAAGGAAAGCAAGGCAATGAATTATAAATTTAAAGAGTAGGGAGACAACGGTTATGAAGGGTAGGATTTTATCGAGGGAGAACACCCCCGCGCCGCTGCCGGCAGCGCGCCGGGGCGAATGCTATGCGTTTCAGATTTGTCTGGAAACGCTGCAGGAAAGCGGCAGGATAACAATTTCATTTTCAGACCTCCGTTCGGATACGGGGGCGGTGATTCCAGCGTCAGAGCTGCATGTGTTAAACCTGGCGGGAACCGATTACCGGGGCAATCCCATCCGGTTCGATTGTTCCATTGAGGCTGGAAGCGAGAAAACGCTGTGGGGCTATCTGCAATTATCCACCGATGTTGGGCCGGGCCGCTACCATGGAACTGTGACCGCATCTGTGGGCGGAAACGGGCCGTCCGCCCCCGACACCTCCTGTACTTTTCCCTGGGAGCTTGCAGTTTCAGAGGAGGTGGCCGAAAACGCCGGGGTGAACGATCCGGCGAACCTTTCCCGTATCAAGTGGTTCGATTCCGATCGGTATCAGGATGCTATCGTCCCTGCGCCGTTTACGCCTGTGCGGGCGGAGGGGCGGAGCATCTCCGTCCTGGGGCGGAACCTGGTACTCAATGAGCTGGGTCTGCCCAAGCAAATCAGCACCTTTTACGATCAAAGCAACCTCCTGTGCGAGGAGGAAACAACGCTGTTGGAGGATGAATTCCGGTTTGCTGCGGTGATGTATGGCGCGGTAGAGCATTTTAAAAACGTATCCTTTATCGCCCAGGAACAGGAGGATTGTTTTTCGTTTATCAGCGAGAGCCGTTCGGCCAACTTGGCGTTGCACCATCAGGGGCGGGTCGAATTTGACGGATTCTGTGCCTTCGACCTGTGTGTCGAGGCGTTGGAAACGGTCGAGCTGGACGATATCCGCCTGGAAATTCCATTTGCACAGGACAAGGCGCGGTATTTTGTAGGTTTGGGTCATCAGGGAGGGGTTCTGCCGGAATCGGTCTCATTTCAATGGGATAGTACCAAGCATCAGGACAGCTTCTGGCTTGGCGACGTCAACGCTGGCGCGCGGCTGCAGTTTATGGACGAGGAGTATATCAAGCCCAACGTCAATATCTATTACGCCTACAAGCTCCTGCGCGTCCCCAAAAGTTGGGGGAATGAGGGCGCAGGCGGAATCCGTGCGGATAAAAATCTGGTAACGGCGTACAGCGGCCCGCGTACCATGCAAAAGGGGGAGAAGCTCCATTATGTTTTCCATATGATGATCACCCCGCTGAAGCCAATCGATTATCAGCTTCATTTTTCTTCCCGCTACTACCATACCCGCCGCTGTGTGAGCTGTGCGGACTGGCTGGAGAAGCTGGAACAGAACAAGGCAAACATCTTAAACGTCCATCACGGCGGGGAGGCCAATCCCTTTATCAACTATCCATTTTTGGAGGCTGATACTCTGAAAGCCCTGGTGGACAGCGCGCATGAGATGGATGTAAAGGTCAAGCTGTATTACACCGTGCGGGAGCTAACAACCAAGATATGTGAATTCCCCATCATTCGTTCGCTGGACTATGAGATTTTAGAGCCCTCCCGCGGGATTGAAAACATGACCTTCTGGCAGGACGAGGCAAAAGAGTGGATCAGCAAAAATTTTGGCGACGATATCATTCCCGCCTGGAAGGAAAGCATCACCAAGGGGAAATACGCGGGGCAGGTGGACGCCTCCCTGCTTACAAACGGACAGTCGCGGCTGTGCAACTACTATATCGAGGGACTGGACTGGCTGATGAAGAACGTCGGCATCGACGGGCTGTATATCGACGATGTTGCTTACGACCGCGATACCATGAAGCGGGTGCGTAAAACACTGGATCAAAAGGAAGGCTGCCTGATCGATATCCATACCTGGAACCATTTCACCCCCAATGCCGGTATGACCAACAGCCTGAATCTCTATACCGAGCTGTTGCCCTATATCAATGAGCTCTGGCTCGGCGAATCGTTCGATTACGACCATACCACGCCGGATTACTGGCTGGTGGAGATGAGTGGGATTCCCTACGGCCTGATGGCCGAAATGCTGGAGGGGGGCGGCAATTTCTACCGTGGCCTTCTCTTTGGCGAGACGGCGCGCCACGGCTGGTCGCAGGCGCCGGATGTTACGCCGGTCTGGAGGCTGTGGGATGAATTTGGGATCAGCGACAGCCGGATGTACGGCTATTGGGACGACCGCAACCCCATCCGCACGGACTGCGGCTCGGTTTACGCGACCTCCTATGTCAAAAAGAACTGTGCGCTGGTGGCGTTGGCCAGCTGGGCGGACGAGGATGAATCGGTCCGCCTGTCCATCGACCCCGAAAAACTTGGCTTCACGCCAAGCAGTATGGTTGCTCCTGCCATCGGCAAGTGGCAGGAGAGGGAGGAGTTTTCTCTGGAATCCGCCATTCCGGTTGCCAAATGCGCCGGAAAGGTACTGCTGTTAAGCTGAAAATTAGATAAATTTACATCTTGGTAAAACAATGAAAAACCGAGGATTTTGCACCACGGCGGCACCCTTGCCAGAGAAACATATGGCATGGGGGCCGCCATTTTGTTTTATTTAAGGAAATGACAATATTTTATTATTTTTGCCCATTATTGTTTTAGAAATAGAAACAAAAATATTGTATAATAGAATCAAATTATAAAGTAAGGAGAGGAAGGCATGAAACAGATAGCGAAAAGTGCAGTATCCGTCATGGTCGTTCTCACCATGCTGCTGACAATGGTTACAGTTGTTTTCCCGCAGCAGCCGGTGGAGGGTACGGTCATCACCGTCAACCCGACCTTTGACGAAAACATCGACGGCTGGCAGGCCAAAAACAAAGAAACCCTGTCGTCCGTCTCCGGCGGGCGCAACAACAGCAAAGCCCTGCTGGTGGATTTGTCGACGACAACAAAGGAACAACAAGCGTCGCCCTATCAGGCGGTCAAGTTTGAAAGTGGTGCGACCTACACATTGTCGGTTTTCATCCGTTTGCCGGAGGGAACCGATTATGACAACAGTTATATGGTGATGTGCGATGCCAGCGCCTATGCCTCCAAGCCGATCTTCACCTATGCGGACGGTACGGAAAGCACAGGACAGAGTTATCCGACCATTGTCAGAAGCACCAAGGTAGCAGGCACCAACTGGGTAGAGCTGAAAGAGACCTTTACCGTCAAAAGCCGCGACGGGGCGGATGTTTCGGAAGGTAAAATCTATATCCAGAGAAATTCCGGAACCTCAACCAACTATTATGTAGACGATTTCTATCTCGTCAAGCACAGCGGCGGCGAAGAGCCCGATCCGGACCCGGTGGAGCCGGAGATTCCGTCTCTGACCACCAACCCGACCTTCAATCAGAATACCACCGGTTGGACGGCCCGGGAAAAGGCAACCATCTCGTCTGTGACGGGTGGCCGGAACAATACCAACGCTCTGTTGGTGGATGTTTCCACCGCTACAACAAACAACGAAAAGCAGGCCTCCCCACAGCAGACGGTGCAGTTTGAAAGTGGTGCGACCTACACACTGTCGGTCTTTGTCCGCTTGCCGGAGGGAACGGATTATACCAACAACAGCTACACTGTCATGGTTGACGCGAGCAAGGCGACCTCCAAGCCGATCTTCACCTATGCGGATGGCACGGATACATCGGGCGCAACCAATTATCCGACCATCGTCAGAAGCACGCCGGTTGCCGGTACCGACTGGGTGGAGTTGACCGAGACATTCACGGTGGAAAGCCGCCAGGGTCAGCCCCTTTCCGAGGGTACGATCTACATCCAAAGG
>CABSMD010000043.1 GCA_902478725.1 uncultured Clostridia bacterium | reverse complement strand
ATCTTACATTGCGCCGCGTCAAGCATACATTCAAAAACAGAGTTTTGCACTCTTTGACCATAATTCACACATTGTTTTGCCACCTGGCGGAGCCTCTTTTTCCCTTCCGGCGTTTGCGTGTTGACGTCATAGGTAATCAAAACAAGCATCCTTTGTTCCTCCCATTCTTATTTCCACAAAAACGGAGGATATTCATCCAGGTCATTGCGGATACTTCTGGCCAAAAGCTGAGCTTGTATGTGCGGCACCAACCCCCATGTGATTTTTTCGTTGAGGTATGGATGGGTAAGGGCTTCATCCTTTCGCGCCTGCCACTGCATAAGGATTTTTTTCCTGGTGTCCGGCTCCATAACAACAGCACCGTTTTCCCTTGTGGTGAACCCGTCGGCTTTGATCTGCTGTTTGTTAATCAGCGAGAGGACAAACCGATCTGCATAGACCGAGCGCAGTTCTTCCATCAGGTCAAGCGCCAATGAGTTCCTTCCCGGACGGTCGCGGTGAAAAAAGCCGACGTAGGAATCTAAGCCCACAGCCTCCAGCGCGGAGGATACGTCGTGAGCAAGCAGGGTGTACACAAAGGAGAGCATCGCATTGACATTATCCATGGGCGGCCTTTTGTTTCTGCCGTGAAAATAGAATTCTTCCTTTTGTTGCAAGATCATATCGTCAAAAATCCGGAAATAGACAGAGGCCGCTTCCCCTTCCATGCCAAGTAACTGTTCGGGAGTGGTACAGCTCTGGATATTTTGAAGCGTTGCTTTTAAAAATTGGGAGGCCCGTTCCAGTGGCTCCATGGAAAGCCGCAGGGCGTAATCCCGCATAGTCCGTTCTATGCTCCATCGGGTGTTGTATATCTTGCCTTTGATAAAATTTTTGGCGTACTGCAATCTCAGCTCCGGGTCTTCCGAGATGCGATACTGTTCCTTGCGAAGCAAAACATTGCCATTGGTCTCGCCGACCACGCGGGCCAGAAAACGTCCATGCATGGTAAGGAAGCTGAGCGAGATGTTCCGTTGCGGGCACGCGCCCATCAGAGCCGGGCTTGCTCCGGTATAACCAAATGCGATGATCCCCTGTAGGTTGTGCAGGGGAATTCTGCCAAGCTCAGCCTCTTTTTTAGTGAGGACTACGTTTTCACCATCCAAAGAAAGATAGACGTCCGGCGTCGTGACATAGAGTATGTTCAGCAGTTTTTTCATAGCTCCTCCAATTGCCGATCCAGATATTCTTTGACGGATTCCCGCCCCAAAAGCTCCGGCATACAGACATCAGCCATGGAACAGGCCTTGCAGTGCTTTCCGGGCTTGCTTTTGGGTGTATACCCGCGATTGTAATAGTCGTGCATTTCACCAAGGGCAGATTTGACATAGCCACGTAGCTCGGCGGACAGGAAAACCTCCTGCCGCCGCTTTGGCTCTCCGTAGTACAGATAGCCTTTATCAATGCGGCAAAGCAGCATCTCTTCCAGACACATTGCCTGGCAGCAGAGTTGCAGCTCATCCGCATCGTGCTCTTTGGGTTTGCCTCTTTTGTATTCCACAGGGGCGGGCAGGTATTTTTCTGTTCTTCCAAACAGCGGAACGCCCTCGTCGGAACGGTGGAATTCCACCACATCACACACGCCGTTGACCCCCAATTCCCTCGAAAAGACGGGTAGTCCCCGCGTGACGAGCAGTCCCCCGCGCTTTTCAGTAAATTGGCCGTCATGCGCCCTTTCGTGCAAGATATGCCCCTCCATGGTTCGGAGATTTTCTGCCCATTGCTGCTCGATGTGGATCAGCGCCCATTGCCGCCGGCAAAAGACGAAATGCTGGATCCCGGCGATGCTTAAAAAATCCTCTTCCTTATAGTCCATCGTAGATTTCCGGCTTCAGGTCCGGCAGCTCATGGATCGTGATTTTGACGTCCTCGCCCATCTGCTCGACCTGTAAGGACTTATGTACCTTTGCGGAGGAATATTGTCCTATCTTCGAATTGTGCCTCCACCAGACTACCCGCAAAATTTCCATACTGCCATCGGGGCGGGCGGAGGAGCAATCGTTTTCAAACAGGGTCAACAGCGCTTTTTTGATGACCTCGGCGTCCTCGTCGGTAAAGCCGGTTTTTTCCGCCAGCTGGCAGTTGATGCTGCCGAAGGTTTTGTAAATCCCGAATTCCACACGGTGTTTCATCCCCATGGTGTCAGCGGATTTTTTACCGTCTTTGGTCGGTTCGCCGTTTACGCTTTTGGTGATCTGCAAGCTTGTAATGTCCACCGGCTCTAGGCTGAACGCGGACTGGATCGAGACCGGCCCCCGTACGCCGACCGATACGCCTTCCCCTTTGCTGGCGCCTTTGATTGCAAATACCTGTCCAAAAGCACGAACATCGATCCATTTATCACAGGCGGCCTTTGCATAAGCGACCTTGTCCTTACCGGCCGCCTTGAGTTCGGCCGCGCCGCCCGCGCGGTTGCTAAGACTGTCGTATCCATCGGTATTCCGATCGTCCGACTGCACAAAGATGTCATACCCCATGTCCTGCATCCGGTTTCTGATCTTCCGTTTAAGGCAAACATCGGATACCTCTCCGCGCCCGTCGTAGTTCTCCCGGGGACGGTTTCCGTTTAACGGATCGCCGTTGGGGTTGGCCTTCTCCACCTGAAACACAATTGCGAAATCAATTTTATTAGACAATACACTCATTCTTTGTCGCTCCCTTCCTTATTATCATTATCTTCACCAGTAATATTCTCCTGCTTTTTCTCCCGGTAAGCCCTTCTCTGGCAATGGTAACCGAGGGCAAACCTGCCGGACAGAGGCGTGTCGTTTTCGTGTTCGCCTTTCTCGAACAGATCTACTATTTCGCTGATCTTGTCGGCATAAAAGGTATTTTTTATTTTCTTCAGGTATGCTTTGTACGGATCCAGGCAGCTTTCGATGATCTGCCAGGTCCTGTATGGGTGCTTGCGGAAGGCCTCGCGGTAGCGTTCTGCTGCGGTGCCCCTGTTGATCTTCTGGTGATACAGGGCGACCTCCTCTAACGTCTGTGCCGTTGCTAACAGTCTGCCATATAGGTAGCTTCTTTCCCGATCGTTTTCATCCAGTGCCACATCACATTCCTCCTTGTTTTTATCATAATAGTGTTTTCTGACCAGCGCGCAGGTGATACTGAGCGCTTTTTGGAACTCGTATTCATTTTCAAAGCAATCCGGCCGGAATATGCGGTTGAGTGCGGTGTTGACCATGTCGTAGGGCAGCCTTTTGCGGTCGGTCACACAGGGGAGCAAACGCTCGATTGCGGACTTGATGACCTTGTCGTTGGAACCGCCATAAACGGTTACCGCAATGTCCCGGAGCGACGGCGCGCCGATAAAGGAATACCAATGTGTCTTGCCGTCCTCTTTTTTGTACTTATATTCATGATACCAAAAGCAGCTGTTGTGCCAAAACTCGATGTTATCCAGAAAATCCGACCCGCTCATCTTTTTGTAGAAGGAGATGGCGAGCCGTCCCGTCGTCGCCGCTTCTAAGCCCATCACCACGACGTTGGAACCGGCATGCAGGTTCTGGCGGTAGCCATACACCGCTTTTTTCAGCTTTTCTGCGTATTCCGCGGCGGTGGAGACCTTTGTATCCTCTAGCGGCAACAGGGCGTCCGCTGTGTCCCGATTGAAATCGGGAATCCTTTTTCCCTGTAGCTCCCAGGCTACCACGACCTGTTCCCCGCAGCGAAAGCCCTGGTTTTCCACCAGCCAGCGCAGGGCGTGGAATGCTTTTTGCGAGGTTTCATAGCCGACTGAGGCGGCTTGGCTACTATTGCTGAATCTGCCGCGGTAGGTAAAGCCGGAGCTATCATTGGAGGAAATCAGCTTGGCCTTGTCAGCCGTGTTGCGTATCTTGGCGTTGTGCTTAGTTGAACAGGCCATCTCCCGTCCGGTGGCATAGCAAAGGTCCTGTTCCGGCTTTTTGCTGATATAGTAGTCGATGTATTTTTGCTGGAGCAGCCGGTCATGGGAAACACGAGGCTCATCCTCCAAAAAGATTTCCACCCGAAAGCGGACAAACGCGTCCTGCTGGAGGAAGCCTTCCAACTTGTCGTTGGTCAGTCTGCCGTCTGCTGCCTGCAATATGCCGGCTTGTACCAGATCAGCCATCACCGTTTTTTTCTGTAGGTAGGCATAGATGCTTTCCACCTTCTTACAGCTAAAATCCGATTGGGCCCAGTCTCGCAGTTGTTCCAGATAAGCCGTAAATTTTTCGGAATTGTCCTTTCCTGTAAACTGTTGAAAATCTCCGGCCAGATATTCAAGTTTGTCGCACAGGGGATGAGGCATGGTACCATTACCCCTGCTGGCAGAATCCTCGGTGACAGGGATTACGGTCACCGAATCCTCCTTGGGAACCACCTCCGCCCGCCGGAACACGCCGTTTTCCCCCAAAACGATCTCGATCTGGGCATTTTGTGTGGAATGCGCCAATGGCAGCAGCCTTGTTTTGGGCTGAAAACTCAATTCCTTTTCAAAACAGGCGTCATAGGTCTCACACAGATCAGCCATCCAGCTCAAGCTCATCACCTCCAAATTCCGCCAAGCCGCAAAAATTGTGCATTTCTTCGCCAAATTCCTTCATCGGCATGTCAAACAGCTTTCGTTTGATCGTGCACTCCTCCGGGCGGATAAAGCGAACGACCCCGTCCTTCATGATTGGCGCCCAGAACTTAGCGGTCAGGCATCCCTTTTCCTCCCCGCAGGCGGCCCCGTCGGGATAGGTAAAGCTGTGGAACATCACACCGAATGGCATTTCGCCGCCAATTTTGTCATAGTGGCTTTCGCCTTCTCCAAAAACGCAGGGCTCCACATAGGCCTGGCATTCCCTGGTGCCCAGAAAGATGTCCCGCCGTCCGCCCCTTTCCAGCGCCCTTTTGCAGATGAAATAGTGCTTGTTTTCGTTTCGGTCATGGGCCAGCCCGGGACGGTTTTCATTCCATTCAAAATGTGCCTTGACCTGATACTCCACGTCGGATAAATAGGTATAGACCGACAGCGTATTGCCGCCCGTGTAGCCAAGCGGCCGGATCCCCTTGGATTCGGAACGGATCGGCTTCATCACCCGAAGCTCGTCGATCACCCAGCGGAATGTCGGTTTCCAGTATATGGATTCCGTAATTCCGACAAGCGCCTGGTAGGTGGGAATCTGGTAGGTGAATTTTTCCCCGCCCATCCGGTTGATCGGATCGCTGAACAGGGCGTAGTCCCCCCAAACGCGGTATGAGATGCTGTTTTCCTTTTCCATGCCATCACTCCTTTCTATGTATTTTAACTTCCAATCCCTAGAAACTGGTTGTGGACAACATCCGTCACCCCCCGGTGTTCATCATAGAAACCATCCTTTAAAACATAGACGTCATAATCCGGCAGATAGACAATGCCATCCTCCACCTTATGGAACATCCTGTCCGACAGGTTAACGGTATACAACTGCGCCTGCCGAAGCAGCGAGCGAGCCTCTGATAATTCCAGCTTGCCATTTAAAGCGGCGATGATCCGCTTGCCATCCCCATAAGGGACAATCACAGATTTTCCGTACTGCTCAATCACATAAAAATGGTCTCCCGCCGTCTCAAAGGATTGCTTCAGTGGATAGGGGAACGGTTTTTCCTGTTGCATTTTATATGTATGCTCCGCCTCTTCGTTGCCGCCAAGCAGTTCGGACAGAGTACTGTTCTCCGCCGGATAGAACATCTTTTTGTCTTTGCCCTGCTGATAAAAGTAAAGATGGAAGTATCGTTCGATCACCCTGGGGGATAGAAACTCTGTTCCAAAATACCCCGGCTGCTCGCGGAATTCGTCCAAAATCCGCGCCGTTACCCCTGCGCCGATCCGGATATCATCCAGATTGCGCAGGCTTTCAAAGGCGGGATTGACGATAGAAACGGTTTCCTTTTTTCGCTCCCCATGCCGGTTGCACCGCCCGGCGGCCTGAAAGATGGAGTCGATCCCGGCCAGGGCGCGCAGCACACAGTGAAAATCAAAATCCACGCCGGCCTCAATCAGGCTTGTGCTCACTACTATAATCGGCGTGCTGGCGAGCTTGTCCGAAATTTCTTCCAAAAGCGCCTTGCGGTGGACGGGGCAGAGATTGGTGGTCAATTCATATAATTTAAAGTTCGTGTCCCTGCTGCTGATCGCATCGTACAACCGCCTTACCGATTCGATCGTATTCATAACCACCAGGGCGTTACCGGCCTTTTCCGCTTTCTCCAGCACTAAATCGGCAAGCGCTGCCTCATCGTATCCTTTTGGAATGCGTTTGTCCTCCACCTGTACCCGGCTGAACCGGAAAAACATCTCCTCGTCACAGCAGGAAAGCTCCGGCGTCTCGGATAAACGCAGGGAAACAGTCGGTTCGGGCACGCGGTTTAAAAGCGGCTGGGTGGCGGTACAGAGAATGACGGAAGCACCGCAGATCTTGTGTAAAAAATGCAGCATCCGATTAAACAGGTCGATTGTTTTTAGCGGAAGGTTCTGTATCTCGTCGAACAAAATCACCGAGTCGACAAACTGGTGGATCGGGCGGATGTTCCGCGTCCCGCCTGCAAAAAAGGTATTGAGAAAGCGCACCATGGTAGTCAACACCAGAGGGGCGTCCATCCGTTCCGACACCAGTTCTTTTTTCTCCAGCTCCTTGTCGTCTTCGGTTTTATAGATCATCCCGCTGTGTAGTTCCAGGATAGCGTCTTTCGCCTCTTTGTCCTCTCCCGTCTTTGTCAGGATATTCTTAATCACCTTGGCGTTCTGATCGATGATGGAGATATAGGGGATAATATAAAAGATGCGTTTTTTGTTTTTCAGCCTGGCGTGGTTGAGCGCGTACCGCAGGGATGCCAGCGTCTTTCCAGAGCCGGTGGGACAGCTTAGGGTATAGATACCGTCCTCCCTTTGGGCCGCCTCGCGGCAGGAATCTGAGATTTGACGCCGCAAGGCGTTTAAATCCCCTTTTTTCGGAAATTTGGCGAGCTCCTGTTCCAGCCTTTCGGAAAAAAGCGTCCAAAGCGGCGTGGCGTCCTGTTCGAGTGCCGGTTCGGCGCCTGCTATAAAGCAGGCCGTATCATAGCGGTCGGCATCGATCAGGCAGCTTGCGAGATACTTTTGCACCATCCCACGGATAAATTCCCGTTCTCCGGCCGGGAATGCGGCCAATTTCTCCTCTAACGCCCTGCATTCGGTCACCGCGCGCTGAAACAGGATGGTCAGATCTTCCTTTGGCTTGACCTCTTTATAAAAATTCTCCTTCGCGCTTTCGTAGCACAAATCCGCATCCGAAAAAAAGCGTTTTGAGACCTTGTCGTCACCGGACGGGGACAGATTGTCCGGGAGACCGCCGTGATGGGAACAGATCATCTCGGCCAGGTATTGCGCCGTTAGTTTTTCGTCCCTGCTGTTGGCGTTGCATAATTCTTCTAATACCAGCCTTGCGCCGCCGGAGGAATGATTTATCTTTTTCACTTTTCCGTTCTTTTGCAGGGATTCTGCAAAATAAGCCTGCCAAACGGGGGAAGCTTTTGAATAATCGTGAAGCAGGCCCGCCAGTTCCCCTAAGGCCTGCAGGCCGATTTTGGCAGCATATGCTCCACACAGGCCGGCGCAGGAGAACACATGCTCTTGTACAGTCTGCTCCGTTCCATCGTCCCTTTGGTGTGCAATCATACGAATCTTCCTCCTGATTCGAGTATTTTTTACAATTTACTACAGTTAAGTATATCAGATAAATACTTAACTGTAAATAGTAACCAAAAAAATCGTAATTTTTGTTGTATATGGTATTAAATAATAGATGTCGATAATTGACAAAATCAGAAAAATATGATATAAAAAATGTAATGGAACAACATGGTTTAAAGGGATAATTATGTTAAAAAGGGCGTACTGTATCATATGGGGGAAAGTATGCCTTTTATTTATATGAGAGGATGAGGAACATGAAAAACCAGAGGGAAAGACTTTTTTTGCTGACACTTGCATTGACACTCGTGCTGCTATGTGTGGTGGTGCCCAATACAAGGGCGACCGAAGAAGTGGTATCCATCAGCATCACAGGCACCAAAAGTTACTATCAGGTGGGGGACAGTACGCAGGGAAGCGGCCAGATACAAGTCGTTGGCAAAAGGGCGGATGGAAGCACCATCACTCTGACCGGCGACAGCGGCCTGACCTACAGCTTCAGCAACACGAATGCCTTAACCGTATCCCCTGCCGGACAGATTACGGCGGCCGCGGCGGGCGGCGGTACGTTGACGGTTACTTACGGCGGAGCCAGTGCCAAGATGTACATAGGGGCCTATACGGTTGACGCAAAGCTATCAAACGGGGAGGGCGACTATCCATCCGTTTCCGACAAGGTATTGAAAAGCTCGACTGCGCGCAGCGGAAACTATGGGATACAGCTGGTCAACAATGGGCAGTGGCCATACTATGCCCCCTGCTATGATTCCAGCGTAAGCGAAATATGGTTCTATGACGATGGAACAAGCCAGGACAAGTTTTTTGCCTATTTCCAGTCGACCGGAAACGATACTACCTATACGCCCCGTAAGGACGATCCATCAACAGGTCAATACTTTATCGGGTTTGACAAGAGCGTCAGCCAGACTCACTATTATTATAGCAACAAAACGGTGAAGCGGCTGCCTGAGTCGGAGCAATATTACTATACCGAAACCCCGCAGGCGACCGACATTCCCCGTAGTGCCGGCTGGCATCAGGTAACCTTGGTGGCGGAGGCGGGAAGTGCTGCTTATGACACGGAGGGGACAGTCACCGTCTACCTGGACGGGGAACCGATTTTCAGCGAAAACTATACCAACCGGTATATGGGTGTGCTTCGTCCGCAGGCGCAGGGCACAACCGGCGCGGTGTTTGACGATTTGATCTGGTACACCAGCGGGAACAACATTGCGCAGACTGCTCCGGTGGCAACGGATTTGTCAATAGAGGGGCGTCTGGAAGAGATGTTTTCGGTAACCGCCCGTTATACATACCAGGATGCAAATGGAGATTTTGAAAAGCCAATTGCCGGAACCAGCACACCTTCCAGCCCGATCGAATGGCAGGTGTCGAATAATGGGACAGACGGCTGGACAACCCTGTCCAGTCCGTCACAGGATAACGCATCGTATACCATTACTCCCAATGAAGCGGGCAAATACATCCGTTTTGTGGTGACCCCAACCTCCTCCGATCAGGATTATGCTGTGCCGAATACCGCGCGTGTGGGAGTGCCTACTCCGTCGCAGGCCTATTTTGTGGCCGGACAGCAAGCGTGGGAAAAACTTGATTTGGGCGAGAGTGATACCTATTGTGAACGAAGCGGCAGCCTGCGCTTAAAGGTGCTTGCCACGCCGCAGGGGAGCAGCGGGACAGTAGATATTGCAACCCTTCCTTATGTGAATTACCAAAGCAGCGACACGTCTGTGGCCGTCATTGGGGAGGACGGTATGGTCTATGGTGTGAAAGCCGGAGCCGCTACCATTACCGCGTCGGTGACCAACGCGGATCAAACCGTAGTGTCCGATTCGATTATGGTCGTGGTGGCGCCGCGGCGGATGAGCTGCGAAAGCTTTGAAGGCGGAGCAGGCTATCCGGACGATTGGGGCACTGGACGAACAGGCTATCATTCGTTAAATCCAGCTGCATATACAAGCTATGATTATTATGCGCTGGAATATGTGCCCAACGGTGCGTTGGAGGGCTGGTTTTACGATGACGGAAGCAATGAGGATATGGAACTGTATTTCCAGACAGGTACGCGGCAGGATGCGATTTTGGCGACAGGCATGTACCATGTGGGAATCGATACCTATACCAGCACCAACCGCTACTATGTCAAGAGCAACCGTTTATACCGCTATAGTTCTACCGACCAGGGCATTACCTCCTATGCGACGGATGTTTCGCGCACAGAGGGGTGGCATCAGGTAATATTGACCTATCAGATGGGGGATTCGGCCAATGCCGATGAATCCGGTTCGGTAAAGATTTATTTAGATGGGCAAGAGATTTTTTCCGAAACTTACAGTCATGACAATATGCAGGTAATCCGTGCCACGGTTGGTGGTAAATCCAATGCCTATTTTGACGACTTTTCCTTCTATGACCTGGGCTTATCCGGTGGTGAAACCGGAGAAGAGTACGAGGATGTCGAGTTTTTTGTAAAAAACAATCAGACAGCCAAAACCGTACAATATACCATGATGTATAATGCACAGGCTTATGAGGTGTACGATTTGTGTGCGTTTACCGATGCCAGAGAGACCGGAACCGGGACAATAGCGGGAACTGGTATGAATATTTTGGAAAACAGCGTGAACGGCGGTGTTGGCACGGTACGGTTTACCTATCACCTAAGCGGCAGCAGTGACTTTTTCCACACCAAATCCATCAATGTCATTCGCATAAAAAAGATTGGAGTAGGTGAAATGAATTTGCAAAGTCAGATAGAGACGGTATCTTAAAGGAGGCGTGAGGGATGAAAAAGAAAGTAACAATACTTATAGCAATTGCGGTGGTTGTGGCGCTGTGCGGAGTGGTATATGCGGTCGGCGGCAGCCAGCAGAACGATAATAATGATCTGTCAGTGGAGCAGGATAAAATCGTGATCAGCGACAATGTGTTTACCCAAGCCATAGCCGCCCGTGGAATCGGTGCGGAGGTGACCGGGGAACTGGAATCGGCGTATCTGCTGGTCCAGGAAACCAATCCGTCTGCGGATGACTTGTCCTATCTGGCGGGGCTGGTGAATAAGGGATACGATGTCAACTGGATTTGTTCGATTTATCATTTCTGGCTGACGTGTGCGGAGGATCGGGAGATCATAGAAAGTATCTATTTGAAAGCAGAGCAGGATGCAAACATAGACGGGCGGTTCTGGATCGAAAATGCCTACAATGCGGTCACCAATAACATCCATGGTGTGTTAGACGGGGGGCAGGTGCAGTCGTACCTGAATAAGGGATTGACCATAGAACAGATGGATCGGGCCAATGTCCTCTCGCGCCGGGGGATAGATACTATACAGGAAATACTGGACAAACTGCTTGCGGGCAAAACCTGGGCGGAAATTGTAAACGGAATCTATGGGGCCAATACCGTACCGGACGGCGCGGCGGATATCGATGTAGAACAGCTTGCGAAGCTGGCACATCAGGCGGCGGCAAACAATCTGCGCCTGAGCGACCTGTCAGGAAGTATGTTTTCATTTGTAGAACAGGAAGAAGAGATGACAGCGCAGCAGCATGAATACGGCGAACCGACCGTGATGCAGCAGGTATACGGTGTGGGGCCGCAGCCGCGGTTATCGATGGTGGTGACTCCGGTCAATCTGATGGCGGGGGAAGAGGAGTATGTCAAAAGCGAGGCTGTGCTGAATGAAGCGGAGGCAAACATCTCCCGCATTTACGCGCGCCTGCTGGAGCAGGGTATGGCGGAAGAGGAGCTGGAGCAGCTCAAGCAAGAAAATTCTGCGGAAACGATCTATAACGCCTACCAGATTGCGGTGGAACAAAGCCTCAGCACAAGTGAGATCTTGGAGCAATACCGTAAAACCGGCCGTTGGAGCAAACGAATCCAGAGAGGGGTGTATCTGCAATGAAAAAGCTTTTAATCGGTTTTATCATTCTGGTTTCCGGTTTGTTCGGCTTCTGCCTTGTGGCCAACGGCGCTACCTCTGACGTTTTGGATGCCCAACGGTTAAAGGAGGCAGCGCAGTCGATTACAGGGGCGCAATTCCAGTCTCCCTATATTGCGTCTGAGGCCGGGGATGAAAAGGTAGTGGAAATGTCCGGCGCGCTGACCTTGCAGGCGACTGACTTGGTGATTCCCGGACGTAATGGGTTGGATGTGGTGATCCAGCGCAAATACAACAGCCAGCTTTCGGATGTAATGTACCGTATGGGCATAGGTACAAGCTCAACCGACAAAGGGGAGAGCAAGAAAGTTGCCTATAAATATTCATATACAAGTGAAAATAATGCTACCACATATTGCTATGTGCTGTTTAACAGTGAACAGGAGATGCTTGAGCTGGGAGCAAATACTTTTAACGCCCGGATATCGGAATTAAACAAGGACGGAATAACCGGCGGGATAAACGGCCTGAAAGCGTATCTGTATAGCTCGCTTGACGGAACGTCGTCGCCCACCACTCCGCTTACCCGGGACAAAAGCGTAGCGGGGATATATAAATGGGTAGATAATACTACCTATGCCAGCTTTAACAGCTACAATCTGTTTTCAGACTTTGCCAAAATCGGACAGGGATGGGAGCTTTGCCTGCCCTCCATGTCGCAGTTTACCAATGCCAGGGAGGAAGTGTCATATGGATACATTGACGGCTCGCCGTGCACCAACCCCGCATGTGGTGCAAACCCATTGTGCGAGGTGAACCGTTGCGGCTGTGCGTATTGCCAACAGCACTTTGTGAAGACGGAGTTCAAAACAATCCATACCGGCCAATTTCAAGATGAGCTTGGCCAGCTGTTTAGTTTTGAAGAAATCTTTACCTATAGCGGTGGTGTGTTAACCAATTATGAATTAAAATCGGCGGAGACGTCCGACGAATATGAGGGTTTCAGCAAAAGCGGGCATAACGGGGGAGATATAACCGTTACAGACCCCACCAATCCCAATAAAAGCTTTACCTATTGTCATAAAGTTACCGCGCGTACTGCGTGGACCTCCTATTACTTTGGCAGTAATGGCTTGCCCGTTGCAAAAGAGGACAAGTTTGGCAACCGCATTGTGTATAAATACAGCGGCGGACGCCTAAGCCAGATCATCGATACCTATAACCGGACCATCAACCTAACCTGGCAGGGCGATACATTGCAAAGCATTTCCTATGGTGACAGAACGGTAACCTATCAGCAAAATGTCATCAGCGATCCGACAGCGGACCCCTATCAAAATCTGGAGTATGACAATACCTACGAGTTTATTGTTACCAATACCGCAGGGGAGGCAACCAAATATGTGTCCGAAAAGAGACAGGGAACCTATGGAAAGCGGGACGGAAATGAGGTCACAGGGAGATCATCAGCATTTTCAGACTTTTACAATATCAAAAGAATCGAGTACCCGACCGGGGGCCAAACCACGTATACCTACGAGAATAAAGAGATATACCTTGGAACGTACAACACGCTCAGCCATAAGATTGGCAAAGGAAACAAATACAAGGTATCTAGCCGTAAGGATACGGTGGACGGGGTAGACTATAATAAATATGAGTACGAATATTCGCAGGACAAAGAGCTGCTGTCGATTAATGATGAAGCGTTCGTAAATACGGTGAAAAGTGTAAGGGATCCCGACCCGGCGGGAGGGATGTATACATCTGCGTATGAATACAGTTATGAATATTATTACGAAAACAAGTTAAACACCAAGATTGTGGAATCGCATGGCATCTATACAAGGGAAACGGAGTTTACCTATGACAACAGCAGCTATAAGCGCAAGATAGAGCAGGCCTACCATGAGCATATGGCGGATTCAACCGATCCTGGATTGCAGCAAACAAGCTTGTGGGAGTATGATGAGGAAGGGAGTGTAATCAGGCAGGACGACGGGCAGGATGTGCAAACCTTCCGGTATGCGCGGAGTGCGGGGAAACCCAAGGTGATGTACCGTCAATCGTGGCAAACCGGAGAGAAGCGGGAAAAAGTACAGGTGTTTGAGTATGGTGAGGGGTACCAGAATCCGAAAATGGCGGGGCTGGCGCCGTCGGCGTCGCGCGTCTATGAGGACCATTTAGACGAGAGTGGGAACATCATAGGAGGATCGGGGACGCTGCGGGAGTGCGAGTACTACAACTACAACGACAACGGCGAGCTGACCGAGGTGAAGCGGGTGATCGATACCTCGGCGGCGAGTGAGAGCTATGACATAACGGAGTATGAATACAATGTGCCGGCGGACTACGGAACCAACCTGAGTGCGGTGCGGACGGTTGTGGAGAAAAAGACGGCGGACGCGCCTGTGAATGCGGACGGGAGCAGTGCGGGCGGAACAGTGGTGACGCAAAAAGTAAGTACCTATGACTATTATGGCAACCTTGTAAGCGTGAGCGGCTACGGAGTGGATGCAATTGAGTATGAATATGACAGCAAAAACCGAGTGGTGAGAGAGAGGCATGTGGGAGACAATACGGAAAAAACCTATCAGTATACAGTGGGGAACGGAGCGAGAAGCCGAGTGACGGATGAAGCCGGAGCGGTGATGGACGTAAACTACGATGGCCTTGGGCGGTACAAAAATACGACAATCTATACAGGGGAAGGAACAAGCTTGCCATTGGTGACCGAGTCGGTGGAGTATGACGGACAGGGGCGAGTGGCGGATAAGACAGTGTCGAAGGGATCGGGGCCAAACGACAGCTATGTGCTGTCAACAAGATACTGGTCAAGCGGAAAGCTGTGGAAAGAGGAAATCCGAGGTGGGGCGTCGAATACATTGTACAGGCAAAACCAGTACGAGTATAAAGAGTCGTATCCGGATAGTGGGGATCATGATGAGAACTGCCAGCAAATCATCATCCGGCAGGTGAACGGGGCGGATGAGAGCAAGTGGGTGACCAGTCAGGTGTTCCATGATCCGTGGAACAATG
>CABSMD010000042.1 GCA_902478725.1 uncultured Clostridia bacterium | reverse complement strand
TAGCTTATCTTCATCCCTTCCCAGTCTTTCTCGATCTTTAGCTCTCGGCCGTGCTGGTTGAGGCTGGTCTTTCTGCCGCGGCTGTCAACGAGGAACCATTCAAATTCACTCATGCCTTCCCGGTCGCCGTCAGCATCACTAAAGGTATATTTTGCTGTTACGGTATTGCCTGCCTGTATGTTCCCACTAATCATAAGATCAGAGGCCACCGGTGCCGTACCACCCGGTATGCGGGTTTCGTCGTCAATCGTGTATGGCCGCAGGCCGATCTCGCTGGTATCGATATTCTGGAAATTTTTCGCTTTCGTTCTGACTTCCGCCAATCCCTCATCTGTCAATTGAAAGTCTTTTCCATAGTCCACAAACATTGAATTGCCGGATGCAAGCTGATCATTCACCGCTACATAAGAGTTTTCCTCGGTACCGGACGATCCGCCGTACAGACCGCCATAGGTATAGGCCGACTGAACGATCACGTTATCCGACATACTGTTGAGCACGCCGGGGACATACTCCTTGGCAATCTCCTGCAATTTCTGATAATCGTCTGCGTTCTTGGGGTCTAAGTTTTTCATCCGCGTCTCGTACACATCCGGCACGATACTGTCCAGATAAGGCCCCCACTGCGTATCTGCGTAGCAGTTTTTCCAGGCCGCGTTATTTACAAGCGTATTTTGTAAAGGCGTCCACCAGTCAAAAGTTCTTGTATTATGCTTATTATAGAGTGCCAACCACCATTGCGGCGGGTTCCAGTCCTGGAATTGTACCGCGAACGGGTTATCCACAAAAATATTGTTTTCTACCACGCCATACTGGCCGCCATTTGTTTTAATGGCGAAGTTGTTGCCTTTGGCGCCCTCGCTGGTGGCGTAGGTACCCTGGTAAAAGATGTTGTTTGTAATCTTGGGCCCGATCGCGCCATCGTCCCAGAAGATCGATTGCGCCCACCCTTGAGCAAATGATGTGCCGTGGTTATGGAAATAGTTGTTGGATATCTCATAACCGACACTGAGCGGGGTACGTCCCCAATAGACTGCGCCCATGTCGCCGGTCCACTGCGCACCGTGATGGATTTCATTATATAGAATTTTGTGATTGTTGCCGCTGAGGCTGATTAACTCATGGGCGCTGTTACAGATTTCATTGTTTTTGATAATCTGGCTTACACCACTTATGGAAAGCGCGGGCGCATACGCCATTTTCAGGGTATTCGGCGAATCGAGCCGGTTGTTTTCGATCAGATTCTGGCCACCGTTTAGGCTGTTGATGTCGCCGCCGCTGATCCCGATTCCGCCTGCCGCGCCGTCGTACACATCGTTGTTGCGGAAAACGTTGTTCGATCCGGCAATCGCATTGGTACGGGTAAAGTGGCGGAAGCCGCATCCATCGACTGTGACATTGTTACAGTTGACCAGCTCAAACGTCCTGTTGCGGACATATTCAAAGTCCATTCCCTGTACGACGATGTTGGAGGCTCCGTTTATAGAAAGCAGGGTCGCCTGCGCAACGGGAATGATTACCTCCGCGTTGCCCATGTCTGTGAAAGGATAGAAATACACGAGCTTCTTTTGCGTATCCACATAGCTCTCACCCGGTATGTCGATCTCTTCGATCAGATTGCGGAAGTAGAAGCTGCCGTTTGCGGCTGGGCCATAACTGCTTTGCGTGTTTTTCAGCGTGATTGACTTGTTTTCCGCGTCCAGTGCCCCAACCCGGAAGGTGCCGTAGGTCCAGTGATAGACAAAATGGCCTTCTGCAAACAGATCTCTCAGAGCCTCACTCGACCAGAGCTTGGCCCGGTTTTCACTATCCTCATAGGAGCAGGTGGACGGCGCATCTTTTTTATCATCCGACTTGGTAATGACAAGCTCCCTGTCGTTTGGCCAGCGAGAGCGCTGCAGGGCCTGCCCGTTGACGTAAATTTGAAGCTGGGAGGTAAACAGGTTTCCGGCCGTGCCGTTGGCATCGTTTCCATGGCTGTATTCCGGTATCTCCGGAATTTCGTCGATCAGGCCGTTTAGGTCGATCTGCATGAGTCTGGCCTTGGCCACCGGATCAATAACCCGATCGGTAATATTGCTGTCGGTTACAGCGGTCACTTTGGATAACGGAACCCGTTTTCCGCCGGTGAAGGTCACCTTTTCACCCGGATAGGCCCGGTATGTAATCGGTGCGTCAGCCGTACCGGAATCCTCCGCCGTCAGGGTGAAGGTGGTGTCGCGGTAATACTCTCCGCCTCTGAAATAGACGGTAGCGCCGCCGGACAGGATTCCTTTGCTCTTTAAGTCGCGGACTGCGTCGCGCGCCGCCTCGGGGGTGGCAAATGGTGCCTTATAAGAGCCGTTGCCGCCGGTCGCTGCGTCGGGTGCTACATAGAACACGATCTGGTCTGACAGGGCAGCGCTGTTTGTGCTGTAAACCACATCGCCTTCCACGCCGTCGGTATCGGCAGGAATCACGCCGACTCGCAGATAACCGGTGATTCCAACCGGCGTATAGGCAGCCGTTGTGGTTTCGGCAACCGTCGTCCAGCCATCGGTGCCGGTCTCGGAGCGTTGCCAGACAAACCGCGTTGTTCCTTCCGTTTTGCCGTCAGAGGATTTTATGTAGGTGTAGCTGGCCGTAAATTCTCCGTTCTCCTCACTGATGGCGACATTCTCCACGGAAGGCGGCGTGCGTTTGGCGACTACCTTTTTGGAGGCTGAATAGACCGTCTCCGTCGGGATGTCACTGGTTTTATTGTAAAGCGCCGCGCCAACGCGGATATATTTGCCCTCGTATCCGGCGGGGATTGTGAAGCTGTCAGCATTGGCGTTTGCAATATCGCTCCATGTTTTATCGTCGCTGGATTCCTGCCAAACGTATTCCAGCTTATCGAAAACCCCATCCGGGTCGTCATAGAGTACTGCGGCGGTCAGGACACTGCCCTCCATGGTTGCACCGCTTACCGTCACGGAGGCCAGCTCCGGCATCTGCGGTGGTACGGACTGTACGATCTTAAAATCGTCCAGCCAGTATTCCGAAGAGGTGGAAGGGAACAGGAAGAACATCTTGCCGATGGTGAAGGAATCCACCGGTTCACCGTCCTTATTCTGCAGGCCTTCTACCGTGAAGGAATAGGAAATGGTTTCCCACTCTGTGCTGGGGTTATTTGCCGAACCACGGTAAGCTGGACTGTTGTCATAGAGATAGGTCGTATAATCTTCCGTCGTATCCAGTTTCCATTTATTACTCCCGTTTTCAATACCCAGGAAGTACGACCAGCCGGTATTGCCGGTCTTCATCCGGTAGGATACGGTGTAGGTCGCGCCGCTTTTCAGGCTGAACAGCTTGGTGTAGTTGGCCCGGGCCTGCGCTGTTGTTGAAGTGTTGGCCACCTTCAGTGCACCGTTGTCCCAGGTGAGTGACGCGCCTGCGCCTTCCGGGCTCCAGTTCGCTATATCGGCTTCGGCGTCGAAGGTCTCGTTTACGATGTCTGTTTTAACGCCGAAATCCGGTTCCTGTGGCGGAAGCTGCAATTCAATTTTAAGGTCGTCAAGCCAGAATTCACCCTTTCCCCCGATACGGAAGAACAGTTTTTCGGTATTGGCGTTATCGACCTGCGTTGCGCCTGTCTTGTCAGTCAGATCGTAAAAAGTAATGGTATAGGATATGGTTTCCCAATCCGCCGTTTTGTTGTTTGTAGTACCGCGAAGCAGTTCGTTGTGGTCATAAATGGAATTTCGCAGGTCGGTTGCGTCCGGGTCGAACCGCCATTTTGCAGAAGCGGATTCGATCCCCATGAAATAGCCGATTTTGGTTTTCGACCGGTAGCTTACCCGATAAGTCGCGCCGCGTTTGATGGCAAAGCCGCTGGGGAAGTTTGCCCGCGCGTCGTCCCCTTCCGCGTCCAGCTTCAGCGCGCCGTTGTCGATTGATAGGGAGCCCTTTGACGATTCCCATCCGGTCAGGGCGTCCGCGCCGTTGAAGTCTTTTGAAAAAACGGTTTGGTACTGGTATTCCGGTTCGTTCTCACCCGCCGCCACGACAAGGCCGCCAAAGCCTGTCAAACAACTTGTCAGAACAAGCGCGAAGGTGAGTAGTACTGCGATACTTCTTTTCACTTGCTTTCATCTCCCTTTTCTTATTTTTATTTCAACCGTACGCCGGATTTCCTGATACAGGAATATGCCGTCAGAAAACCTGGCATAAGGCCCTTACCTGAGTAATGCTTCCCTTCCTTTTACTACCAGGGCTTGTCACAAAGCCGCCTCTCCTTCTATTATTATGATAGCTCCCATTGGCTTTATGACAAGCAGTATTTTTGAGTAATATGTCGTTTTCTCTTGCCTTTCTGACATTGTTATTGTATAATATGATTATATTAGACGGCCAAGAGAAAGTAAAGGTTTTATATTGACACGAAGTCTTGCAATATTGACTTTTCATTTTGCAAGGAAAGGGGTGGAATCGTTTGCCGGATATACTAAACAATAAAACGAAACCTGTTGCCAATCCTAAATTGACCTGTCAGACGGACTCTCTGTATTCCCACACCGACTATTTTGAAAATGGGGAGGCCATCCATTGGAGTGGAATCATTGAGTATCTGCCCAACCGGTTCCAAAAATTCAAACTGCACAAGGGCGACATATGCGGGGCCCATTACCATGTCAATGTGGAGTTTACTTATATAATAGAAGGAAGCGCTGTTTACACCATTGACCAGAAGGAGTACACCGCCGGAGCGGGTGACTTTGTGGTGTTCAATTCCAAACAGATGCACGCAGCGGTATATACCGATGATATTGTATTCATACATATGATTCTGGATCCCGGATTTACGGATGATTTTGGTGTCCCGATCGTTGATATAACTTTTGAAAACGTTATCCATAGTAGGATGGTACAGGAAATCTCCGAGGGTATCACGCAGGAAATCGAAACCCAGCCAATGCTTTATGAACACAGGATACGTGCGCTACTGCAAATCCTGGTGGTCGAGCTTATACGAAGCCATACCAGGAATATGGAAAACCTATCCGAGTCTGGTTCCTTTGCTGGCATTATATTGGTAAAAAAGGTAATCCGTTATCTTTCTAAAAATTTTGACCATAAGATTACACTGGATGAGATCGCCGGGGAGGTTTGTTTCAATAAGTCTTACATAGCGCGAACCTTCAAGCGGATCACAAAGCATACGATCTGGGAATACCTGAACCTGATGCGTTGCAGATATGCCAATCAGATGCTGACCCAAACAAACGACAGCGTCGAGGAGATTGCCCATCTGTGTGGATTTGGCAATGTGTCCTACTTTGGCAAGGTGTATAAGGAATACATGAATGGGCTTACTCCGACAGAATACCGCAACTGTCACGGTGAACGGCGCGGCCGTGAGGATTCACTCTGATGCTTCTATAAAAATGTATCGTTAGAAGGAGCCTTTTTCGGCTCCTTCCTGCTATTCTTTTATTATGGGATTACAACCGTCCGCCAGCCATCCTCATACAGAAGTGTACCGTCGGAAAACTTTGCATACGCCCTGGCCTGATAGCCGCCGGTTGTCAGCGGGTCACCGAATACGCGGATACCAAACCGTCCGTCGGAGGTGATTGCGGTATTCTCTGCCTTGAGAACCAGGGGCTCTGTTCCGGTTTCTCTTTTCAATTCAATCCCAAATTCGGACATCGTTTTGCCGGAGGTACGGATGGTCGCAAAAACAATGATGCTGTTATAGGTTTTTTGCCCATAACTGTATCCGGCCTCAAAAAACATCTGCTCTGCGACGCCGGTAATCGATGGCTCCTGTGTCTGTTGCCGGAAGGTGACCGTTACGTCCGCGTCCTGCGAGAATGTCATTTTGCCGCCCTGCGGATAGCTGCCCAGCACCTCATCGCTGCCCGCTTTGGTTACCGAAATGGAGTCAAGCTCAAAGCCATTTTCCGGCACAGCCGCGAAATCGCCGCCGGTAATCGAGAGGGTCTGCCCATTTGTTACAGGCTGGCCGTCCACTGTGACCGAGCCTTGTGATTGATCAAAATGCACGGTTACCTGCGGCACCTTGGTTATAACGATGTCATCGATCCACAGTGTGGTACCCTCAGACACTACGTAAAACTTACCGATGAAACCCGAATCTACAACCTGGGTCTTGCTATAATTCATCATTTCATACAGCGTGAAGGTAAAGGTGACTGTCTCCCAGTCTGTGGTTGTGTTATAGGCGGGGTTGCGGAACATGGTGTGGTTGTCGTTCAATGAATTTCTCAATGTCCCGTCCGCAAGCGATGGGTCGAACCGCCATTGTATTTTATCGGTGTCAAATCCTGTAAAATACTGCTGTTTGGCTGCGGCCGTTTTGGTTCGATAGGAGACGCGATAGGTAGCGCCGCGTTCCAGCGTCATAATCTTTTCGCTGGAATCTGCAACTCCTGTGAAATCTGCGCGCCCTTTGTCCACCTTCAAGGCGCCGTTGTCAATCGCTACGGTGCCCTTCGTCTGTTTCCAGCCAGACAATGCGGAATCCCCCTCAAAGTCCATCGAAAATACGACCTGCCCCTCCGAAGTGGCTGCAGCAGGAAGGGCACACCAACAGGTGGTCGTCATCAGTACCAGAGCCAACAGTAAAATAAACTTTCTTTTCATCGTAACTTCCTCCTTTTATTTGCATGATTTGACAATTACCCTTGCTGTTTTGTGATTAATATTGTATAATATCATTATATTTGCAATAGCAGGGCTTGTAAAGGCAGGATATTGACGGAAAAGATTTGTGATATTGACTTTCAGAGAATGCTTGGAAAGTGGGGTATGCATATGCCGGGCAAACCAAAAGGCGGGTATGATACATGGGGCGATACGGTGGTCGGCGGCAAACTGACCTGCCAGACCGATTGTCTGTATTCCCACACCGACTATTCTGAAAATGGGGAGGCCCTTCATTGGGGCGGGAGCATTGCGAATCTGCCGAACCATATTCAAAAATTTAGCCGGCCAAAGGATGTCTACCGTCCGCCGCATTATCATCTCAATGTCGAATTGGTCTATATAATAGAAGGAAGTGCGCTTTACACAATCGATCAGCAGGACTATGCGGCCGGTGCGGGGGATTTGGTCATATTTAACTCCGGGCAGACGCACGCGGTGGCCTATCGGGAGGATATTGTGTTCTTCCATATGATTCTGGATCCGGCCTTTACAGACGATTTCGGCTTTTCCATCTCAGATATTGTTTTTGAAAATGTCGTGTGCAGTCCAACGGTGCAAAGGTTGGCGGGGGAGATCAGCAGAGAACTGGATGAGGAGCCGCTTTTTTACGAGCATAAGATGGACGCTCTGCTGCAGGTCCTTGTGACCGAGCTTTTGCGCCGCCATATCCATAATACCGAAAATGCATTGAACGACGGTTCCTTTACCGGAATCATACTGGTAAAAGAGGTGATCCGCTACCTGTCAAAGAATTTTGACCATAAGATCACGCTGGACGAGATTGCCGAAGCGGTTTGTTTCAACAAATCCTATATAGCGCGGACCTTTAAGCGGATTACGAAACATACGATCTGGGAATACCTCAATCTGATGCGCTGCCGCTATGCCAACCAGCTGTTGTCCCAAACGGGCGGCAGCATTGAAGAGATTGCCAGATCGTGCGGCTTCGGCAACGTTCCCTATTTTCGAAAAGTATATAAAGAATATATGGACGGGAGTACGCCGACAGAGTACCGCCGCCGGGCACATCTGGGCGGTGAAGCGGAACACTGATGGTGTGAATCCGGTATGCTTTGTATGGAACGGCCTCTGTCTGGTAAAAATATATCCAGTAAACCGCATAAAAACGGAAAATGCGGTGTATAAATACAACAAATATGCAAAAAGTCTTAAAAATGTCTTGTAAATTTTGCAAAAGTTTTATATAATATCATGCGGAAGAGGAATAGGACACATCGAACCATCCGAAGGACAAGCCGTCTTTTGGATGTTTCGTCTTGTTTATTTGCTTGAATACGCCGCTGTATACGGCGAAAAAATTGCGGAAGGTGAAATGGATATGAGCAAGTTTTTAGACAGGATCATCGAACGCGCCAAATCGGATAAGAAAACGATCGTTTTGGCGGAGGGGACCGAGCTTCGCACCGTAAAAGCGGCCTCCATCATTCTGGAGAAAGGGATTGCCAACATCATCCTGCTCGGCAATGAGGACGAGATTCGCGCATTGGCGGCGCAAGGCTATGACATCAGCGGTGCGACCATCATTGATCCGGAAAAAGCGGACAATTTTGAAGAATTTGTTTCCAGCTTTTATGAGATGAGAAAGGCAAAGGGAATGACCGAGGAAAAGGCGCGTGAAACCATGAAGAGCACCCTCTATTATGGCTCTATGATGGTGAAAAAGGACTTAGCCGACGGAATGGTGGCCGGTGCGGTGAACTCGACTGCGAACGTCCTGCGTCCCAATCTTCAGATTTTAAAGACTGCGCCGGGCGTGAAGCTGGTATCGGCATTCTTCGTCATGGTGGTGCCGGACTGTGAATACGGTGCAGATGGTACCTTTATCTATGCGGATTCCGGTTTAAATGAAAATCCTGATGCCGAGGCGGTGAGTGAGATTGCCATCAGTTCGGCTGCGTCGTTTGAACAGTTGGTCGAGAGGGAACCGATTGTAGGTATGCTCTCTTATTCCACCTACGGCAGTGCCAAGAGCGAGCTGGTCGATAAAATGCAGCTTGCAACCAAGCTGGCAAAGGAAAAAGCGCCGCACTTAAAGCTGGACGGCGAGTTGCAGTCGGATGCGGCAATCGTACCGGAGATTGGAAAATCCAAAGCGCCCGGGAGTGATGTAGCCGGACACTGTAATGTACTGGTGTTCCCGGACTTAAACGCGGGCAACATCGCCTATAAGCTGACCCAGCGGCTGGCTAAGGCGGAGGCCTATGGCCCGATCACTCAGGGGATCGCAAAGCCGGTCAACGACCTTTCGCGCGGATGCAGCGCCGAGGATATTGTGGGCGTTGTGGCGATCACCTGTGTACAGGCACAGGCAAAGAAATAAGAAAAGGGAGTTAATGAAGGATGAAGATATTAGTAATCAACGCTGGCAGTTCTTCTTTGAAATACCAGCTGTTCAGCATGGCGAATGAGACGGTGCTTGCAAAGGGCCTTTGTGAACGAATTGGAATTGAGGGTTCCCGCAATAAATTCCAGCCGGCCGGCAAAGAACAGGTCATCATTGAAAAGCCGATGAAGGATCATTCCGACGCCATTAAAATGGTCATTGATGCGCTGATCAACAAAGACTACGGCGTGATCGAAAGTATGGACGAGGTCAAGGCGGTGGGCCACCGGGTGGTGCACGGCGGCGAGTTTTTCAGCAAATCGGTACTCATTGATGAAAATGTAAAGAAGGCGATCGACCAGTGCAGCCAGTTGGCGCCGCTTCACAATCCGCCGAATCTGATCGGGATCGAGGCGTGTGAGCGGACGATGCCGGGCGTGCCGCAGGTGGCGGTGTTTGACACGGCCTTCCATCAGACGATGGACAAGGTGGCGTATCTGTATGCGCTGCCATATGAATTGTACGAGAAATATAAAATCAGAAGATATGGTTTCCACGGCACCTCTCATAAGTACGTCTCACAGAAGGCGGCGGAGATGTTAGGCAAGCCCATCGAGCAGTTAAAAATTATCACGCTGCATTTGGGCAACGGTTCCAGCGTAACCGCGGTGAAAAATGGGAAGTCGGTCGATACCAGCATGGGCTTTACCCCCTTGGAAGGGGTCATCATGGGTACCCGCTGCGGCGAGATCGACCCGGCTATTTTGACCTTCCTGATGGAGAAGGAGAACCTGGATTACAATCAGGTGAACAACCTTCTGAACAAGGAGTCCGGCGTGCTTGGCATTTCGGGTGTCAGCAGCGATTTCCGTGATCTGGATGAGGCGATCGCACAGGGAAACAAGCGTGCGAAGCTGGCGTTAGATATGTTTTGTTACAGCGTAAAAAAATATATCGGTGAGTATGCCGTGGCCATGGGCGGGGTAGACGCAATCGTATTTACTGCCGGCGTTGGCGAAAACAATATTGAAGCCCGTGAGGAAATCACCCGTGACCTGGAATTCATGGGGATCCAGGTAGATAAGGAGAAGAACAACGTGCGCGGTGTGGCAGCCGACGTGAGTGCGGCGGGTGCCGCGGTCAGGACGCTTGTTATCCCGACAAATGAAGAGCTGATGATTGCGCTGGATACCCAAAAGCTGACCCAATAGAAAAAATGGTTGACAATGGTTATCTGATTTAGTATAATAGATTTGCTGTGCCAGAGGTGATAAGGTGAAGTTTCATATTCTTGAGATATTGAAAAATGAAGGCGCAGTATTGAATTTTGATGACGTTTCCATACCGCTTGCAGCATTTGAACGCAATGGAGAGCCGTTTTCGTTCCCCGTCCCGGTTGTACTGAGTGGAAATTTTGTAAATATCGGGAGTGGGACGGTCCGTTTGTGTGCGCAAGGGGAGTATACCCTGCGGTTGCGGTGCGCCCGTTGTTTGAAGGAATTTGACCGAACATTTCCGCTTCGTATCGAGGAAATGCTCAAAAGCGGGGATGCCGTACATGGGATGTATGATATATCGGAATTGGTATTTGATACGGTTCTTCTGTCCATGGACTTACGGTATCTTTGCAAACCGGACTGCAAGGGGCTTTGTTCCAAGTGCGGCGCTGATCGAAACGAGGGAGAATGCGACTGCGTGCGGGAGGAGATCGACCCGAGGCTTTCCATATTGAACCGGCTGTTAGAAGAGGATTGATTGGCATATAAAGATGCTAAGGAGGTGTTGAAAGTGGCGGTACCTAAGGGTAAGGTTTCAAAATCAAGACGTGATAAAAGAAGAGCAAATTGGAAACTGGCGATCCCGGGTATGGTGAAATGCCCGCATTGTCAGGAGTATATGATGCCGCACAGAGTTTGTGGTGCGTGTGGTTTCTACAAGGGCAGACAGGTTATAGCTAAAAAAGAAGCCTAAGAGATTGAAATGAGGAACGGCATGGCGTGAGCCATGCCGTTCTTTTGTTGTATTTCATGAAATCAGATTGCTGGGTGTCATACCTTCAACATCCGGTAGCCAACGCCGATGTGGGTCTGGATATAGATCGGATTGGACGGATCGGTTTCAATCTTCTTACGCAGGGTCGCCATGAAAACCCGCAGGGAGGCTACATCGTTATCCCACGCGCTGCCCCAGATCTCCCTTGTGATATAGGTATGGGTCAGCACTTTTCCCGTATTTTTGGCAAGCAGGCACAGAAGTTTGTATTCAATCGGCGTCAGGTGTAGCTCCTGCCCCTTCATAAAGGCGCATCCGGCGGCGTAATCGATCTTCAGGTCGCCGTTTGTAAAGACGGCCCCCTGCATACCATCTCCTGCGTCGTGCAGCCGGCGGAAGGTGACACGCAGACGGGCAAGCAGTTCTTCCACCGAAAAGGGTTTGGTCAGGTAATCATCCGCCCCGGCATCCAGCGCGTCTATCTTATCCGTATCCTCACTCCTTGCGCTGATCACGATGATGGGGGTTTTAGACCAGGTGCGGATTTTATGGATAATCTCGATTCCATCCATGTCCGGCAGGCCCAGATCGAGCAAAATTACGTCCGGATTATGGGAAACCGCCTCTAAAATCGCGGATTCCCCGGTCGGAGCGGTCTGAAAGCGGTAGTCGTGTGTTTCAAGCGTGGTGGCGATCAGGTTTCTTACGGCAGAATCGTCTTCTACTACAAGTATTAATGGTTTATTCATGTAAATTTACCTCCTCCGTCGGTAAAGTGAATTTGAAAACCGCGCCGTGCGGCCTGTTGTCCGAGACTGTGATCGTTCCGCCGTGCGCATTGACAATGGATTTGCACAGTGCGAGGCCGAGCCCGAGGCTGCGCCGGCTGTCGGCGGCTTTATTGTTTGCTGTATAAAACATATCGAAGATATGCTCCTTGGACTCGTTGGAAATTCCGGCGCCGTTATCGGAAACGGTGACGGCCGCCAAGCCGCCCTCCACTTTTGTTTCAATGACGATCTTTGAGCCTGGCGGCGTGTATTTGACGGCGTTGTCCACCAGGTTGATGACCACCTGCATGATGAGCCTGGCGTCTATTTTGACAAGTACGAAGGAATCGGCCGATTTCACCTGGATGTCATGTTCATTCCGTCTCCTGTCGGTGTGGCGCAGCGCCTCGCTGATTACCTCATCCAGCAGCTCGGCCGTCATGCGCAGCTTCATGGTGCCATCCTCGATTCGGGTGACGGAGAGCAGGTTTTCTACCAGGTTGATCAGCCACAGCGAATCGTCATAGATGTTTTCATAGAGCTGCCTGCGTTTTTCTTTTCCAATACTCTCCTCGCTCGCCAGCAGGATGCCCGCGTTTCCTGAAATCGAGGTCAGAGGGGTGCGCAGATCATGCGAAATAGAGCGAAGCAGGTTCGCACGCAACTGTTCGTTTTTGGCCAGCAGCGCGGCCTCCTCCCGTTCCCTGGACACCTTTTCATTTTTCAACGCGAGGGCACACTCTCCCAGGATGGAGAGCATGATGCTGTTTTCAAAGGCGTCCAGCGGTACGCCTTCAATGGCGATACCGACCACACCATACACATCGTGCCCGACCCGGACGGAAAGGTACAGGCATTTGGAGTCTCCCAGCGTACCGGTGGTAGCGCCGGCGTGCTTGTTGTTATGATAAACCCATGTGGCTACGGCACGTTCGTTTTCCGTGGTGTATCCGGCTGTATTTTGCCCGATATGGACAGGGAACAATTGCGGTGTTGCCAATACGCCGTTTTGTATACTATAAAACAGAATATCCCTGTTTAGCAGCTTGTTGAGTTGATTGCATGTGACGGAAATGATACCGACAGAGTCTTGTTCGTTTCCGATTAATTGGTTGGTATCGAACAATATCTTTGTCCGGTAGGCGGTTTCCGCCGACTGGCGTGCCTGCCGCTTGATCCGCACCGCCAGGGAACTGGTTAGAAACGCCGCGATGAACATGATCAGAAAGGTAGCGGGATAGCCTGCGTCATAGGCGTTTAAGGTGAAACGTGGATCGGTAAACAGAAAGTTGAACAGCAGTACGCTGACGATTGAGCTCACCAGGCTGTAAGCACGCTGTGAAGTAATGATCGCCGTGGCCAAAACACCGAGAATATAAACCGTTATGGTATTTGCCTCGCTGAACCCAAAATGATAAAATACAAACCCGATCGCCGTAGAGGCGGCGAGCGCCAGCAGGCTTTTGAAAAGATCCGCCGGATAGAATTTTGGCTTCTGTGGAATTCGTCGTTTTCGCTTGTAAGGCGGAGTGTTCTGGTCAGGGATGATATAGATGTCAAGGTTTTGTGAAAGCTGGGTAATTTTTTCGGTCAAGGGCTGACGGCCAAAAAGGAGGCCGCGTCGTGCGCTGCTCCGGCCAAGAACGATTTTGGACACGCCGGAAAGACGGGCAAACTCGGCGATCTGAAAGGCGATATCCTCGCCGTAAACGGTTTCGATCGTCGCCCCAAGCTGCTGGGCGAGACGAATGTTCTGTCTAAGCCGGTTTTTATTTTTTTCGTCCATAGCGGGAAAATCCGGCGTCTCCACAAACAGCGCGGTAAAGCTGCCCCGGAAGGCGCCGGCCATCCGCGCGGCGGTACGGATGATTTTGGAGTTGGTTGGGGAAGAGGACAGACAAACAAGGATATGCTCGTCGGTAAAGCGGCTGTTCGCCCTCCCACCGGATTGCTCTGAAATCCGGTTGACCCGGTCGGCACAACGGCGCAGAGCAATCTCGCGCAGAGCGACGAGGTTTTGCTCAGTAAAAAAGTTCCCCAGTGCTCTCTCTGCCTGCTCTTTTTGATAGACCTTGCCCTCATTCAGACGTTCCATCAGCTCTTTTGGCTCGATGTCCACCAATTCTACCTGGCCGGCCCCGTCGAAGACGGAATCGGGGATGCGTTCCTTCACCGTTACGCCTGTTATGGAGGCAACGAGGTCGTTCAGGCTCTCGATATGCTGTACGTTAACGGTGGTAAAAACATTGATACCATTGCTCAGCAGCTCTTCAATATCCTGATACCTCTTTTGATGACGGCAGCCGTCGGCGTTCGTGTGCGCAAGCTCATCTACCAGAATCAGTTGGGGTTTGCGCGCGATGGCGGCATCGAGGTCGAACTCGCGCAGGGTAATTTCACCGTGCCTGACGGCCCGTGTCGGAAGGATTTCCAGGCCGTTTTGCAGCTGTGCCGTCTGCGGGCGCGCATGTGGCTCCACATAACCAACCACAACGTCAATCCCACGCCGTTTTGCCGTGTGCGCGGCCTTGAGCATGGAGTAGGTCTTGCCCACGCCCGCGGCATAACCAAAAAATATTTTCAAATGACCGCGCCCATTTTCGGCCTCCTCCTTTTTGATCTGCCGCAGGAGTTCTCTGGCGTTGCTTTTCATTTCTTCTTCCACCGTATCACCTCCGCAATATAAGTGTACCACAAATTTTATGAAAATAAAAGGGAGTTTCCACCCCCTTTTATTTTACTCCAGTATGCCGTCAAGCATAAGGTTTACCTTTAACACATTGACGGTTTTTTCACCTAATACACCGAGAAACCGGCCGGTTGTACATTTCTTGATAACATCGCGGACCTCCTGCTCCGAGATTCCCCGTGCTTTTGCGATCCTTGCAACCTGATATTCCGCGGCTGCCGGGGAGATTTCCGGATCAAGGCCG
>CABSMD010000041.1 GCA_902478725.1 uncultured Clostridia bacterium | reverse complement strand
GTTTTGATCGCTGTGCCGCATTATGACCACCCGACGCTTGCCATCCGGGCGTTTGAGAAGGGACTCAACGTCCTGATCGAAAAGCCGGCGGGAGTTTACACCAAGGCCGTTCGTGAGATGAACGAGATAGCTGCGAAAAGCGGCAAGGTATTTGGCATCATGTATAACCAACGCACCACGCCGATCTACAAAAAGGTCAAGCAAATGATAGAGGCCGGCGAGTTGGGATCGATCAAGCGGGTCGTGTGGATCGTGACCACCTGGTATCGTCCGCAGGCGTATCACGACTCCAGTTCTTGGAGGAGTACCTGGAAGGACGAGGGCGGTGGTGTGCTGATCAACCAGGCGCCCCACCAGTTGGACCTGATTCAATGGATCACTGGTATGATGCCCAGCCGTGTGCGTGGTTTCTGTCAATTCGGCAAGTATTATGATATTGAGGTCGAAGACGATGTCACGGCTTATTTTGAGTATCCCAACGGTGCGACCGGATTATTCGTGACCACGACAGGCGAGGTGCCGGGTACCAACCGCCTGGAGATTGCCGGCAGCCGTGGAAAAATTGTCGTAGAGGGCGGTAAACTGATTTTCTACCGCACGGTTGAGGACGAACGGGACTACAATGCCCATAACACCAATACCTTTGGCGGTTTGGAAACATGGACATGTGAAATTCCGCTGCCCTACAGTAAGCCGGAGGAAAAAGACCATACCGGTATTCTGAACAATTTTGCCAACGCCGTTCTAAACGGAGATAAGCTGCTTGCGCCGGGCGAAGAGGGAATCCGCGGCCTGACGCTTTCTAACGCTATGCATCTGTCGACCTGGACGGATGATTGGGTTAGCCTTCCAATCAACGAAGATTTATACTTTGAAAAACTGCAGGAAAAGATTAAAAGTTCTAAACCGAAAAAGAAGACGCAGAGCCAAGGCCCTGCCGATTTGTCGGGAACCTTTTAGACCGTATCTTTGGCGGGGGACTTATGGTCTCCTGCCTTTTTGCGTGTATTATATTATTATATGCGGAGGTAGGAAACCATGTCTATTTGGAATCTATTTTTATCCTGTCCGGAGAAAGAGGACGCTCTGATTGCCCGTCTCGAGCCGTTTGGGGCGGATCAGCGATTTTCGGTGGATGTGGAAGGGATTCGGGTTACAATCAATCAGGAACGAAAGGAAGGCTACACATTTTTATCAATATATGCCGAAGCAAAACAGGGAAGATGCTATCTTTCGCTTGCCTGTGAGTATCCTGCTGGGAAGCTCTTTACTTTCTCCGGTGAAAAAAGTGGAGTAGAGGTATTTCGCCAAAGTCCGCACGATCCGGCCGACCATGTTTTGGATATGGCAAAGGAAGCGGTGCCGATGGTTGCGTTATCCGATGGCAATGGGTTTATTGTTGCCCTATCCGACCAGCCGGGGCATTGTGACAACTATACGACACAGTATATTAATACCGACCGAAAGGAATTCCGAATCTCCTCCGGCGACAGTGGTGAAACGCCAGGGTATCAGGGCAAAGAGTTTTTACCATATTACCACGAGCTGCAAGAGGGGAAGGGGCATGCATTCCGTCTGGCTGTATTTCGCTCGGAAGCGGCTACTATGCCCCAACTCAGGAATGATGTTTTTCGCTGTATCGATACCCTGTGGGGAATGGGGGAGTGCTCTAAATTTCACGCGGTCTGCTTTTCGAGCAATTATATGCACTACCGCAGGAACGAAACCGGATGCAGTGACTTTTGGGTCACCCCCGGCATCGATTACGGCAACAAGCAGTATACACGCGACGCTTTTTGGCAAAGCATGATTCTGCCGCTTTCGATGGAACAGCAATGCTACGACGCGGTATACCCGGTAAGGTATAAGTATGCGGAATGTGCGATGATTTTTCTGATCTGGTCGTATCGCCTGCAAAAACGGGGTGGTAAGGTTGACCTGACACGGATGCAGGACGCGCTGGAGTATATGGAGCAACATACCGTGGGGTCTCGTTATCTGGCAGGCTCGGACCATGATGGTAAGTATGATTTTAAGTCCTGGTATGATATTTGCTCTTTTGAAGACGATGATGTACTTACCTATAATCAGGGGTTATTCGCCGTTGCACTGCGCTCCTGTGAAATGTGTGGTCTTAAGCCTAAAACAGACTGGAAAGCGGCGCAAAGGGAATACAATGCTCTTTTTTGCCGGGAAAAAGGGTATTTTCCTTTGAGTGACAAAAAACATTGTTTAAGCGCGGATGTATTGGCCGGCGATCTGTTATCCTTCCTCTTATTTGGCGAGGGGCTGACAGAGGACGAGAAGGTAGCCGAAAACTACCGTTTGCTCATGAAAAACGCAAATACACCCTACGGGGTCAAGGTGACCTGTGCGGAGAACGGGGATTTCCTGCCGTTGGAATTTTATGGTGCGAATGGGTATATCAACGAGGTGCTGCGGGGTCACCGGCCGGGTTACTACTCTTGGGGAGGCTCTTACTTTCTATATGAAATGCTGTTTCACATCGCGGCCTACCTACACGGTGTGAAACAGGCGGAGGACAATATGATCCGGCGCACAAAGCTGGACTTTTCGATTGGCGGTACTTATTATGAGCATATCGATACGGTGACTGGCGAGGGGAATAAACCGAATCAAGGCTGGAATGCCGCTATCTATGCCATTTGGGATATGCTGATGCAACAAGGAAAGGTGTCGGACAGATATTTTAAGGAGATTGAAAAAGTATTATAAAAGAGGTGAAGAAAAATGGAAAACAGATGGTGGATTGAACTGGAAACGCCGGATGGCGGTGAAGTTGAAATGATGGAGCTTACCCCCGGCGGAACGGGCTGCAAGGTAGCAAAGGATGGCTTTATTGCCGAGGTGAAGTCGGAGGATAAAGGAATCTATCGCGCCGTAACCGTTTCCGTGCGGGCGGCAGAGGGGGAAAGGGATTGCTTTGTCTCGCTCAAAGGCTGCTATGACGCAGGAGAGTTATATACCTTTTCCGGCCCTAAGAGTGGAGAAGAGGTTTTTCGCCAAAGTCCGCACGATCCTGACGACCATGTATTGGATATGGCAAAAGAGGCGGTGCCGATGGTTGCGCTGCACAATGAAGGAAGCTATATCGTTGCTCTATGCGACCAACCCGGACATTGTGACAACTATACCACGCAATATATTAATTCAGATTTGAAAGAATTCCGGGTTTCGTCCGGTGACAATGGGAGCACACCGGGGTATCAGGGAAAAAAATTTGTACCCTATTATCACAGGGTGAGCAGCACAAAGGAGCATGTGTTCCGGTTGGCCATCTTCCGTTCGGATGCGGCAGACCAAAACGCACTGCGGCGGGATGTGTTCTGCTGTATTGACGCGGTGTGGGGAAGGGGTGGTTCAAAGTACCATGCGGTCTGCTTTTCGAGCAATTATATGCATTATCGCAAAAATGAGACCGGCTACAGCGGTTTTTGGGTTACGCCGGGCATTGAATACGCCAACAAGCAGTATACCCGCGATGCCTTCTGGCAGAGTATGGTGTTGCCGCTTGCTATGGAACAGCAGTGCTATGACGCGGTTTACCGTCAACGGTATCAATATGCCGAATGTGGTATGATCTTTTTGATCTGGTCCTACCGCCTGCAAAAGCGGGGCGGAAAGCCGGATACAAAGCGGATGGCGGACGCTCTGTCCTATGTGGAGGATCATGTTAAAAACGGTTGTTACATGGCAGGGTCTGATGCGGACGGACGAAAGAATTTCAAGTCCTGGTACGACCTGGTCGCCTTTGAGGACGATGACATGATCGCTTATAACCAGGGTTTGTTGGCAACGGCGCTCAAATCGGCAAATGCACTTGGGTTGAAACCGAAAACTAAGGTCGAGGACGCGATAAAGGCATTTTTGGAATTGTATACCGGCAGTTATTTTCCGTTGAGCCGCAAAAAGCAATGCCTGTGTGTGGACGCGTTTGTTGGTGACCTGCTTTCTATGCTGCTGTTTGGTGAAAGCTTTGTGCCGGACGACATGGTACATACCTGCTACCGTACAGTAACGGTGAATGCCAAAACGCCGTATGGTATCAAAGTGACGGCCGCCGAGGACGGGAGCTTCCTGCCGCTTGCAATGTATGGGACAAAAAGCTTTGTTGATCCGGAATTTGTATCCCACTCACCGGGATATTATCAATGGGGCGGGAGCTGGTATATTTACGAAATGTTGTTCCATATTGCGGCTTACCTGCATGGCGCGGAATCTGCCGAGGATAACCTGATCGAGCGCGCCGGGCTCGATTTCAAAATCGGAGGCACCTATTATGAATTTGTAGATACCGTGACGGGGAAAGGCTACAAAGCGAACCAGGGCTGGAATGCGGCGATCTATCCGATCTGGGAACAGATTATGGAACAGGGAAAGGCCACGGGCCGTTTCTTTGAGGAAATGGAACGGATTCTTTGAGTTACTGAATTTTCAAACCTTACTCTGCACCCATTCAGATAATAAAACGTTTAAAACCCCCGGTTTTCTTATGAAAACCGGGGGTTTGTCATCGGTAAACCGCTATCTTAGGATGGCCTCAATCTCGCTCAGTTCGTCGGGACTAAAAGAAAGGCGATCCAGTGCTTTTACGTTCTCCTCAATCTGAGAGGCGCGGCTTGCGCCGATCAACGCGGATGTGACATTGCGCAACACCCAGGCAAGGGCCATTTGCGCCATGCTCTGCCCGCGTCCGGCGGCAATCTTATTGAGTTTTTGTACCTTTGCCATTGATTGTTCCACGGTATCTTCTTTTAAAAACGGTGAGGCATTCGCCGCGCGGGAATCCTTCGGGATACCGTTTAAGTATTTATTTGTCAGAATGCCCTGCGCCAGCGGACAGAAGGCGATACTGCCAACGCCGCATTCGTCGAGCACATCTAACAGCCCGTCTTCCACCCAACGGTCCAGCATGGAATAGCGGGGCTGGTGGATCAACAGCTTAATTCCCATGCTATTTAAAATATCCGATGCTTTTTTTGTCGTCTCTGCATCGTAATTGGAAATCCCGACATAAAGCGCCTTGCCTTGCTGCACCGCCGTCGCCAATGCACCCATCGTTTCCTCTAGCGGCGTCTCCGGGTCAGGACGATGGGAATAGAAGATATCCACATAGTCAAGCTGAAGACGTTTTAGGCTCTGGTCAAGACTGGCAAGCATATACTTGCGGCTGCCCCACTCGCCGTACGGCCCTTCCCACATATGATAGCCCGCTTTGGTTGACACTACGATTTCATCACGGTGCCCATACATCTCATTCTTTAGCATGCGCCCAAAATTTTCCTCCGCTGATCCGGGTTTGGGACCGTAATTGTTTGCAATATCAAAATGAGTGATTCCCAGATCAAACGCAGTTGTCACCATGTCAACCATATTGTCATACCGGTCTGCGCTTCCAAAATTATGCCAGAGTCCCAGCGATATGGCGCTGAGCTTGAGTCCACTTCTGCCGCAACGATTATAAATCATTCTATATCCTCCGTTTTTTCAGTCGCTATGGTTTCATTCATCTCTTCTGCTGTTTCTGTTTGCTGCACTGTTGCAGGTGCTTCGATCGGGGTGGTCAGGGTACAGGTTCCGGATAGTTTTGCCCCCTCATCAATTACAATAGCGGCGTAGGAGGCGTCTCCGGTTAAAACGGCGGTATTCGTCAGGCTTAACTGGCCCGAGGCAAGGACATCCCCGGTCACATGTCCGGAGATGATGATCCGGTTCCCTTTGATATCACCACGGATCTCCGCCTTTTCGCCAATGATGACGTTACCGCCCGCACGGATATTCCCGTTCCACTTTCCATCGACTTTAATGGTACCGTCTAATGTAATATCTCCGGTTACATTGCTGTCCTCCGAGAGTAGTGTCTGTACTGCCAGCTTATTCTTAGCCATCACAAAAACCTCCTCCAAAATCTCATTTTGCCAGGTGAAATTAGTATGCTTTACCCCAGTATACCAAGTGCTTGGCCGGACGGCCGCAGCAGATGCAGGTATCTGAAAGCTGTTCCTGTTCAAACGGAATACAACGCGCGGTTGCGGTGGTCAGTTCCTTGATTTTTTCCTCGCAGGCCCGGTCGCCGCACCACATTGCTTTGACAAAGCCGCCCTTATTTTCGACCGTCACGGCGAAATCCTCAAGTGTGACCGCCTCGCTGGTATAATGGAACAGGTTTTCACGCGCCTTCTCCAACAGGGATTGCTGGATATCGTCGAGCAGCTCGGCAATTTTTTGAGGCAGCTCGTCAATAGATACCGTAACTTTTTCGCGAGTATCGCGCCGTACCAAGACGGCAACGTTGTTCGCCAAATCCCTCGGCCCAATTTCAAGACGCAGAGGTACGCCCTTCATCTCATACTCGCTGAACTTCCATCCGGGCATTTTGTCGGATACGTCCATCCGCACCCTGAACTGTTCGGAAAGGCTCTCGCAGAGCGCGGCCGCCTTTTCGGACACGCCGGGCTTGTGCTGTGCAATCGGGATAATTACCAATTGGGTAGGGGCGATCCTCGGCGGAAGCACCAACCCACTGTTATCGCCATGCACCATAATGATCGCGCCAATCATACGGGTGGAAACCCCCCAGGAAGTTTGGTGTACATATTGAAGCTGGTTGTTGGCGTCGGTATACTGGATGCCGAACGCTTTGGCGAAGCCGTCCCCAAAATTATGCGAGGTGCCGGACTGCAATGCTTTGCCGTCATGCATCAGGCTCTCAATCGTATAGGTTGCTTCCGCACCGGCGAATTTTTCCTTTTCGGTTTTTTGCCCTTTGACCACCGGAATTGCCAACGTATGTTCAAAGAAATCAGCATAAACGTTTAACATCCGGATGGTTTCCTCCTGCGCTTCCTCTGCGGTCGCGTGGGCAGTATGGCCCTCCTGCCATAAAAATTCGGTGGTACGCAGGAAGGGGCGGGTGGTCTTTTCCCACCGGACGACAGAACACCACTGGTTATAAAGCTTTGGCAGGTCACGGTAAGAATTGACGATCTTTGCATAATGGTCGCAAAAGAGAGTCTCGGAGGTTGGACGTACACAAAGGCGTTCGACCAGTTCTTCCTCACCGCCGTGTGTCACCCAGGCAACCTCTGGCGCAAAGCCTTCCACGTGATCCTTCTCCTTTTGCAGAAGGCCTTCGGATATAAACATCGGCATATAAACATTCTCATGGCCGGTCTTTTTAAACGCCGCATCCAAGGTCTTTTGGATGTTTTCCCAAATGGCGTAGCCATACGGGCGGATGATCATGCACCCCTTAATGGACGAATAATCCACCAAATCGGCTTTCTTAATAATATCGGTATACCATTTGGCGAAATCGTCCTCCATGGATGTGATCTCTTCTACAAATTTTTTCTCCTCAGACATGCTTCAACCTCGCTATCCAATAAATTTACTATTCCTTTATCATAAAACAAAACGCCCGGTTTGTCAAGAATTTACCGTAATTCACAGGGGTATTGCCTTGTTTTATTATTTGTTACATAGTATATTGACATACATAGTAATGTGTGATACTATATCCCCATGAGGTGATAAAAATGCCGGAGAATATCAGCAGCGACCTGATCCGTGGCCTTATCGACACGATTATACTAAAGATTTTGCTGGATGGCGATAATTACGGGTATGAAATCATGAAGGCTGTTTTGACAAACAGTGGAGGTGGCTATGAATTAAAGGAGCCGTCGCTGTACACCAGCTTGAAACGGCTGGAAAAACAGGGACAGATACAGAGTTACTGGGGGGATGTTTCGCTGGGCGGACGCCGGAAATACTACCGGATCACAGAAAACGGAAAAATGGCATTTGAAAGCGCATCCGCCGATTGGCTGAGAGCGCAGAAAATTATCAATCTTTTATTATATGGAGGTGATGGGAAATGAACGAGTTGAAGGCTTACGTTGACGGTTTGTTCCGGCATCAGGCCAAGACTGCCGAAATGACGGAACTGAAAGAGGAGATACTCAGCAACATGCTTGCCAAACGGGATGATTTGATCGCGCAGGGGATGGAGGATGAAAAAGCGACCCGGTTAGCAAAGGGGAGTTTGTCATCGGTTGATGGGCTGCTTGATGGGACACAGCTTACCTATATTGCACGATACCATACGCAATGCTTGCAGTCATCTTTGTTGGGCAGTATTGTATTTTGGATTCTTTCCATACCCCTGCTGTTTACGGGCTATGCTGTATGGTGTTATGCGGGGATGCTGGCGGCAGTGGTATTAGGGATATGCTACATTGTCCAGTGCAGGGATCAAAGTGACGCGGTTGCTTTTATGTCGGTTACGGGCAGCAGGAGGAGGGGAAGGCTGGTCTGGGCAGTTTGGGCGCTGTTTTTTCTTGTTTCTATCGGCGTTATGGCGGCGCTTACCTTTGGCAGCGATATCTGGTTCGGACGGACGCCCGGCATATCCGGGCCATACCAATTTGCCATGGTTACAGCACGGTTTTATCTGCCGGCTTTGACCATCATTCTGCCGGTCACCGTAAGCGGCTTTACAAGGATATTATTGAAAAATGAAAGGAGGACAACAGATGAATAAGAAAAACTGGGGTATCATTGGGCTGTTTATTCTGGCCGGAATTTTGTTTTGTACGGTTCAGTTTGGTATCCTGCCTGCACAGGAAGCAGGAAGGGTGGAATACCAAAATAGGCAGACGGATGCCTTAACACATGATATTTCTGTGGTCGAGGATTATCAAAGTCCCTATATAGGGAATGCCAGCAACACCGCAAACCTGTTTTATCATCTGCCGATGAACAACGTCTCCATGACGTTTGAGATCGACGATACCTCGCTTACAGTCAATTACCGGGATACTGTTTGGAATATCGGCGAAGAGAAGGCACGGCGGGATATGGTCTATAATGGGATAGCTGCGATGGCGGCGATCGACAACCTTTCTCAGATAACTTTTACCTTTGTGGGAGAGGATTTTTTTCTCAGACGGGATCAGATCGAATTGGTTTTGGGCAAGCCATTGGATGCCCTTTTAGAAAAAGAGATTTGGTTGGAGAGGGTTCAGGAACCTTTGCATTCACCGGATTTTGCTAGACAGTTCTTAATGTAATTTGCTTTTTTGCTTGACAAATGGTAAAATATATCCTATAATAATATACAACGCTTTATTACGATAAAGCAATAAAGTGAAAGTAGGAGAACGAATGGCAAATCTTAGATTACATACACCGGAAGGGACAAGCGACAGTCTGCCAAACGAGGCGCTGACCAGGCGTACGATTTGCAGCCGGATCATGGAGGTATTTACGGGCTACGGCTATGCCGAGGTGGTAACGCCGACCTTTGAATACTATGATGTGTTTGCCGATGAGATGGGGCTTTTGTCTCAGGAGGCTATGCTGAAATTTTTTGACCCGGAGGGGCGGATTTTGACCCTGCGGCCCGACCTCACCACGCCGCTTGCGCGCATGACGGCGACCAAGCTCGAGGGGGATGTGCAGAAACTTTGGTATGTTGGAAATGTATTTCGGAATTCCAAAAAGAGCATACGGCCCAAGGAGGCGGCACAGGCCGGTATTGAGCTGATCGGCGTGAGCACGGCGGACGCGGACGCGGAGGTCATTGCAATGACCATCCACGCCTTACAAGCCTGTGGCTTACAGGATTTTCAGATTGAGATCGGGCAGGTGGATATTTTTAAGGATCTGATGAAGCAGACCGGGCTTGACGAGACGGTGACCGAACAGATTCGAATCTTTATCGACCAGAAGAATATTTTGGGAGTACAGGAGCTGCTGGAACATTACAGTATTTCTAACGAACTGGCTCAAATTATTATGGAAATGCCCTCGATGTTCGGCGGGGTAGAGGTGCTGGAGCAGGCGGAGGCGTTACAGCTCAGCCCGCGTTCCCGCGCGGCAATCGCGAATCTGCGTGAGGTATATGATATTTTGTGTGATTATGGTCTTGCAGATTTTGTATCGATCGATCTTGCCATGGTGCAGAGTATCGATTACTATACCGGCATCATTTTTAAAGGCTTCGCTCGCGGGCTTGGCTTTGAGGTATGTACCGGCGGCCGGTATGACACCCTGCTGTCACGCTTTGGCGCGCAGCGGAGCGCAACGGGCGCGGCGCTGTCGGTTGACCTGCTCGCTGCGGCGTTATTTCGGCAAGGGAATGAAAAGCAAGAGTTTCGGATTGATGCGCTGGTGTGCGGCGGCTTTTACGAACGCAGGGCCGCACGTGCTCTTGCGGCAAAGCTGCGTGCTTGCGGATTGGTTGTGGAAAATTATCTGGATGTGTATGATCAGGAAAAGGCGTTATGTTATGCAAAGTCGCGTAATATCAAACAGATAGTGGTCTGCCATAGCGATGGAATGGTAACCCTCCATAATCTTTTGGAGCAGACAAGCAGGGACGTAAAAGAGGAGGAAGCGGCAGCGCTTGTCAAAGGAGGGATTGGATGAGATATATCACAGTTGCACTGGCAAAAGGAAGACTGGCGGACTTTGCGATTGGAATCTTTGAGGAGATTGGTTTTGATTGCAGCGAGATGAAAAAAGGTTCCCGCAAGCTGATCTTTACGGATGAAAAAAACGGATTCCGTTTCATTATGGTGAAAGCGTCCGATGTGCCGGTTTATGTAGAGTACGGCGCGGCGGACATCGGGATTGTCGGTAAGGACACCCTTTTAGAAGAAGGACGGAACCTGTACGAAATGCTTGATCTGAAATTCGGTGCCTGCCGGATGGCGGTTGCGGGTCCTGAGGAGATGCGTGGCAGGCTGCACAACACCAACAATATCCGGGTGGCCACCAAGTATCCTAATGTGGCAAAAAATTATTTTCAAATTAAAAAAGGGCAGACGATCGAGATCATCAAGCTCAATGGTTCGGTCGAGCTGGCCCCGCTTGTGGGGCTGAGCGAAGTTATCGTCGATATCGTCGAAAGCGGTCGGACGCTGCAGGAAAATGGCTTGGCTGTGCTGGAGGAGGTTTGCGGGATCAGCGCCAGACTGGTGGTGAACCGGGTCAGTGTCAAACTGGAGAAGGAACGGATACTCGATACAGTAACAAAAATGAAGCAGGTATTGCTTTCACGACAGCAGTAACCGGAAAAGATACTATAAATTTGATAATGTTAGGAGCTTTGTATGGTTATTTATCCCGCGATTGACATAAGGAATGGAAAATGCGTCCGGCTGCAAAAGGGGGACTTTGCCAGACAGACAGTATATTCAGAAAATCCAGTGGAGGTTGCCCTGCGGTGGCAGGAACAGGGAGGCGGCTTTTTGCATCTGGTAGATCTGGACGGCGCAAAGGATGGTTCCTCAAAAAACGCCGATGTGATTACACAAATCGTGCATGCTGTTGATATACCGGTTCAGGTGGGCGGCGGCATCCGTGATATGGGAACGGTGCACAGATACCTCGATGGCGGTGTGACGCGTGTCATTTTGGGGACTGCGGCGCTGGAATGTCCCGCCTTTGTGAAGGAGGCGGTATCGACATACAGCGACCGGATCGCGGTTGGGATTGATGCGAAGGGCGGTCGTGTGGCGACGGCCGGATGGCTTTCGGTCAGTGACACTGACGCCATCACCTTTGCAAAGGAAATGAGCAGTATAGGTGTGGAATATGTTATCTATACCGATATCGACACAGATGGAATGCTCTGCGGGCCTAATCTCCCCGGGTTGGAACGGATGGTACGGGAGTCCGGTATGCAGGTGATCGCCTCCGGCGGGGTCTCGTGTCTGGAAGATATCGCTCATATCAAACAAACAGGTGCAGCGGGTGCAATTATTGGTAAGGCGCTCTATCAAAATGCAGTGGATTTAAAGCAGGCGGTCTCGCTTGTGAAAGAATAATGAAACGGCGGATTGCCGAAAGAACGGAGGAAGAGTTATGTTGGATATTAAATTTGATGAAAAGGGGCTTGTCCCTGCGGTGATCCAGGATGCTGTCACCGGAGAGGTGCTGATGACGGCCTATATGAACGAAGAATCGCTCCGGGAGACGATGGATACGGGCAGGACGGTTTTTTACAGTCGGAGCCGGCAGGAGCTGTGGCGTAAGGGGGAAACCTCCGGCCATGTGCAGAGGGTTAAAGAAATCCGGGCAGATTGTGATGGCGACTGTCTCTTGATCAAGGTGGAGCAGACCGGCGCCGCCTGCCATACGGGGAAATATTCCTGCTTTTACCGCACAATTGATGGAGAGGAAGTATCTACTGGTATAGGGGGGAGCAAGTCCGCCATCCTTTATGAGGTGTACGATGTGATTTGTGACCGGCGCGACCATCCCAAGGAGGGGTCTTATACCAATTATCTGCTGGAAAAGGGGATCGACAAGATTCTCAAAAAGGTGGGAGAGGAAAGCGCCGAATCGATCATTGCCGCAAAAAACAGGAGTAAATCAGAGGTAACCTATGAGGTGGCAGACCTTTTTTACCATCTGATGGTGATGCTGGTGGAGCAGGGGGTCCATCCGGACGATATTTTTGCAGAATTGCAGAAGAGAAGATAATAATAAATCGGACTGATGGGAATAATCCCATTCAGTCCAATTTGTTTTTTATGTCGTTTGTATCCAGATGCGCGAGTGCGTATTCACAGCACTGCACCACCAGGTTATTCAGAGAGACCCCCTTATTCTGCGCAATTTCTTCCATCTGCCTGACCAACGCTGCGGGCAGGCGGAAGGTCTTATTTATGCTTTCGTTTTTTTTGATCTCAAACATAATAGCACACTCCTTTTTAGTATAAGTTTATTGCAAATTTACAAGGATTACTATACGCATCTTTTGCATTATTTATAAGTGTGCTATTTGCAATTTATTCCAGCCCGTTCCAACGAACCCATTAATTTGGCATTGTAATTGTCCTGCAACCTATGTTACCATAGTACATGTTTTTATCAGACAGCCAAAAACGGGGGTGAGAATATGTTCCGACGATGGTTGGCAGCCGTACTATTATTGGGACTCTTTGCCATGCCGGCACAGGCGTATTCTGTTTCTGACTACGAACTGCCGGTGGATATTCGGGTAAATGGCCACTATATCAAGACTGATACCAATCCGTTTATAATTGACGGAACAACTTACGTGCCGCTGCGGTTTGTCAGTGAGGCATTGTCTGCTGACGAGGTATTGTGGGACGGGGCAAAAGCTACGGCGACGATCGTAAATGGCAATCAGATGATTCAATTGCGAGAGAACCAGCGTTACGCCTATGTCAATGGAAAGCAGGTTGCCCTGCAGGGAGCTATGCTGCTGGTCAACAGCAGGGCGTTTGTCCCTGTACGGTTTGTATCCGAAACATTTGACGCTACGGTCAATTGGGACGGCGAGTATTTTACGGTGGATATCTGGAAAAACGGAATCGCTGTACCTAGTAATATGATCGTCCGTTATTACACGGAGGATGAGATTTTTTGGTTAGGGAGGATCATTGAGGCGGAAAGCCGGGGGGAGCCCCTGCGTGGTAAGATCGCGGTAGGGAACGTCATACTAAACCGCGTAAAGAGCCGGGAATATCCTGATACCATCTACAATGTGATCTTTGACCGCAACCATGGCGTACAGTTTCAGCCGGCGGCAAACGGTACGATTTATAATACGCCGTCTGCAGACAGTATTATTTCGGCCAAGCGGGCTCTGAGAAATGAGAATTATGTGGGAAACAGCCTGTACTTTTTAAACCCCAGAAAGTCCAGCAATTTCTGGATTCCCAATAACAGGCCCTATTATACTACGATCGCAAATCATGATTTTTATTTGTAAGTTCGGTAGCTGATGAGAAAGCCTGTTAACTATGATAGGAGTACAAAAGTTGCGGCCCCGCGAATTTTGCGGGGCCGCAACTTTACTCATCTATAGTATTATAAAATACGGTCCAATTTTCTTTTTTGTTCATCCGTCAGCCTGCCAAAAGGCTCCCTTGCCTCCCCGCAGGCAATTCCTTGGCGGGTAAGCAGGTATTTGACGGCCCGGACGCCCCCGCACTCTACCATTGTATCTACCAGCCGGTTCGCCTCCCGCTGGGCCTGTTCGGCCTGTTCCAGTTCCCGGTTTTGATAGTGGTCACAAATAGTGAGAAACCGTCCCGCCATAAAGTTGAAGCTACTGCCGATCGCCCCCTCAACATCAAGTGGGAGGGCATTTAATAAGATCTCCTCATGGCCGTTAAACAGCTTCAGATTGGGATATTTGCGGTGGATTTTGTCCAGTTCGTACAGGTTGTAGGAGGTAAATTTCAACCCCCACGCATCGCAGGCCTCCAAAAGCATCCCGATATTTTCGGATGTAAAGGATACACCGGAAAGCTTTGGGATATTATAAATAACCAGCGGCAGACCAGAGGCCTTGGCAATTGCCTGATAATATCCGGCAATCTCGTTCAGACCGTAAGGATAATATAGAGGAGGAATGGATGAAACCGCGTCAGCCCCGCATTCCTTTGCGTGCACCGCCAGGCGGATTGCCTGTCTGGTGGAGAGCGCACCGACATGCGCAACCACTGGTACACTTCCGTTTGTCTCGTCCACAACTGTTTCTAATACTTGTTTGCGTTCCCACTCTTCCAAAAGCAGGCCTTCGCCCGTACTGCCGCAAACGTAAAAGCCGCCTACGCCCTCTCTGACCAGCCTGTTGACCAATGTACGCAAAGAAGAAGTATTCACCTCACCTCTGCCGTCAAACGGCGTAACCAATGCCGGAATGATACCCCCTAGTTTCATCTGTCTGCCTCCAAAATAAAATCAGATTCCTTGAGACTGTAGCCACGGATATGTGGGTTTGGCGCATCGTCTGCAATGTAGTTGACGATATAGATCTCACCGTCGTCAAACTGCACCCATCCGGAATAGCCCAGGTCGGAAACCGGGCTGCGGTCAAAATCAACCGGCAGGATCCGAACCGACTGTTCCTCCCGGCGGGTTTCTTTAGCCGAGTCCTCATCCATCAGCGCCGCAAAGAAATTTTGTGTCCAGCCTCCCAGCCAGCCTTTTCCGCCCTGCAGGAAGCGGTATGTCAACAGCACCTTTCCACTGTTTAAAAAGCCTGACAC
>CABSMD010000040.1 GCA_902478725.1 uncultured Clostridia bacterium | reverse complement strand
TTTTCAAAAAAATGCTTGCGTTTTTTTGAGCGTGTCGACTTTATCGACACGCTAACCGGGACGGGTAACACCCGTCCCGGCTATTCCTTTACCAAGGTTTTATTTTATCTCATGCGCAGGTGTACCGTTTACCCGCTTCACATTCTTTTCCAGCTTAGTCCGCGGCAGCATCACCACACAGCCACAGCCCTTGCATTTGATTTTAAAATCCGCGCCGATGCGGGTGACCTCCCAAAAAAAGCTGCCACAGGGGTGTTTTTTTTTGAGTTCCACCTCGTCACCAACCAAAATTTTCATGGGCAACAGCTGTTCCCTCCCTACTGTCCGGAATCCTACTTGGTGTCCACCTTGTAACGTTTAATCTTCTTAGTGGTGGTTTTTTCGAACTCTTCCTTGCGGATGTGTACCTTATGAATCTTCTTAAAGATCGGCACGAAGCCGTTTACCTCACGCACCACCGATTCGATCTCCTTTAAAATCGCATCGTCGTCCGCCTCCCCAAAGTACTCGAAATCAGGCACGATCTCCGCGCAAATCTCAGTCTCGCCGCTTTTTTCATTTTCCCGACCGTATACAAAGCTTTCGAGTACCTGATCGTATTTGTTCAAATACCCTTCGATCTCTTCGGGATAAACGTTCTTGCCGTTGTTTGTCAGGATCATGCTCTTTTTGCGTCCGGTAATGAAGATGAATTTCTGATCGTCGTAATAGCCCAGATCGCCCGTTCGGAACCAGCCGTCCTCAAGCACGGCGGCGGTTGCCTCAGGATTTTGGTAGTAGCCGAGCATCACGTTATCGCCACGTACCACGATCTCACCTACGCCGTCGACAGTAGGGCTGTCGATCCGTATTTCCATGTTTGCAAGCAGCATGCCTGCTGAATCATCACGGAAATTGCAGTCACGGTTCACCCCAACGATCGGCGCGCACTCGGTCAGGCCGTAGCCCTGTAAAAACAGGATACCCAAATCCCGGAATCCCCTTGCCACCTCCGGGTCTACGGCTGCCGCGCCGCTGATCATCAGGCGCATCCGCCCGCCGAAGGAGTCGTGTACCGCACGGAACAGCTTCTTGCTCAAATCCAGCCGTACCTTTTTGGTAAAGCTGTTAATCCGGATGGCAAACTGCATCTTCTTGACCAGGCCGGCCTTCCTGGCCTGGGCCATCACCTTTTTATACATATTTTCAAACAAAAGCGGTACGCCCAGAATAACCGACGCCTTTGCCTGCACCATGTTTTTCTGCACATAGCGCAGCCCTTCGCAGTAAGCGATGGCCGCTCCCCGGTAAAGCGGACACAAGAAGCCGCAGGTACACTCATAGGTATGGTGCAGCGGCAGGACGGACAGGAACACGTCGTCGATCGTAATATCGATCTGCTTGCACATATTCATCAGATTGGTCACAATATTTTTATGCGACAGCATAACCCCTTTTGCCACGCTCATGGTGCCTGAGGTAAACAGCAGAATACTCATGCACTCCGGATCGATCGGCGCCTCCAGATAAGTATGGTCGCCCGCCTGCACGGCACGGCGGCCCTCATCAACCAGCGGCCAGAAGCCGTCCTCGCTCTCGTCGTCCATACAGATCAGGGTTTGCAGCTTAGGAAGGCGGGACGACATCTCCGCTATCCTGTCGCTGTACTTTTTGGAAAACACCACTGCCTCCGCTTCCGCCTGACACAGCAGCCCCTCTACCTCCGTGGCGGGCAGTTCCCGGTCAATGGGCACGATCACACCCACGCCGTTTACTACGCTTAAATAGGTTACCGCCCATTCGTAGCGGTTTTCCCCGATTACGGCAATCCGCTTACCGCCCAGACCCATACGAAGGAGCTGGGTGCCGAAGCCGTCCATGTCCTCGCCGAGCTTTTGATACGATACGGGAACATAATCGTCGTTCCCTTTGACCTTGACCAAAAAGGCGGTATTGTCACCCCTTCGCGCGATGCTTTGACGGATCATATCCCGCAGGTCTGTGATCGGCCTGACTTCATATAGTGGTTTCAATTAATTGCCCTCCCCCGTAAAGGTTTTTTGATGGTATTATTATATACCAAAAAAAACAAAAAGTATAGTATCTGTTATAAAAATTGAATAAAAAACAGCCCGATGGACAAATGGTGTTATTCCTGTATCCAAAACAAAAAATTGGACCAAAGGCAAAGTTGTCCGTTTTGTCCGGTTGGACGGTGCTAAAATGCTATCATGCCAAGGTTTACAAATTTGGGTAGACGGCAGGAGGAATGCGGAACCGGTGCGGCGGTTATGTTTGAAAGGGGGTGGCAGGAACGGTTTAGCGGGTGTTATCTAAAAAGTAAAGCCAACAATGAGTGGGGTGATGAGATGCCAAGGCTGAATGAGGTCAAGGCGTATTTGCGCATTGACTACGACGATGACGACGCGCTGCTGATGGGTATGATCAAGACGGCAGATGAATATCTGGGGGGCGTGATCGGACAAAACTATGACAGGCAATCGGAACGGGTTTGGATGCTCGCTCTGATGGTGATTGCCGACCTGTACGAATACCGGGGCAGCCTGCCGGGTAAGGTAAGCGGTCCGGAATCGAGCTTGATGCAGGAGTTCATCCGGCAACTACAGAGTGAAAGCGGGAGTCAGGCATGAACATAGGAGAGATGAACCAGAGGATAGCGCTGTTGCGCTATGAGGGCAACGAATGGATTGAGGACAAAATCATCTGGGCCAAGGCGGCTGTTAAACAAAGCAGGTGCGTCTTTTCCCAATACGCTGTGGCGGGCTTTCCCACCTGGAAGCTTATTGTTCACAGGGGAAGCGGGATTACTGGTGAGAACCTGCTGCGGATGGGTAACCGGTTGCTGCTGATCACAGATATGGCCGCAGCAGAGAATGAAAATTATTTGGAGTTGTCCTGCGGCGTGGTGGAGGTCAAACGGTTTACCTATGAGATCACCGAAACGGGCCGCGACGAGCTGAACCGTCCCGTTGTGACCGCAACGGCTGACGCTTCGTTTGAAGGGATCCTGACGGAAAAATACGTGAAGCATGAGGAAGCGTTCCATGCCCAACGGTATGAAAAAGAGATAACTACCGGACATGCCACGCAGACACAGGTATTTATTCTTATGGTTCCCAAATGTGTCAAAAGGAAGACCGGTACCGCGCTGCGGGCGGACGGCCGGAACTATGTGGTGACATTGCGCCACGAAACGGGCGGGAGCTTTAACGAGTATGAGTTAACGGCAAGGAGTGATGTCTGATGGAAAACGCAAAAAGCCCTCTGCCAGTCGGACCAGAATGGCGCGGCAGGATTGGAGGGATTGGATGATCGGGATTAATCAGATCATCGATGAAATCAACAGGAGGCTGGTGGAACGGTTTCCGGATTTCACCGTTTATGTCGAGCACGTACCGCAGGATTTTGTCCGCCCGTCGTTTTTTATCCGTTTTGTCCAGATCGGCGCGCAGGAGAGGATCGCCTATGATGTGATCCGGCAAACGCCGCAGTTTACCATCACCTACTATGCCGAGACGGATGCGTATTACCGTACCGACAAAACCGGGATGCATGACGTGTTAAACGCCATATTGCTGCTGTTCCGGCACGGCAATATTTTCGTAGGGGACCGCAGCCTCAATATCCAGGCGACGGCCGGCGGAGAAAACGGGCAGGAGATTACCATCGATCTGCAGCTTGACTATACCGACGACATGCAGGAGCCGGTAGGGACGGATGACAGAATGCAGGAAATTAATATTTTAATAAACAGGAGGTCATAACATGGGTTTACCAAGCATTGTAGTAAAATTTAAGACACAGGCGTCGACATTGATCCGGCGCAGCCAACGGGGGACGATCGCCATTATCCTCAGGGATACGGCCGCCAGCGGTGGACATATCCTCTACCGCAAGGAAGATATCCCGGCCGATCTTGTCGCGACGAACAAAAAGTATGTAGAGCGCGCCATGACCGGCAATATCGACGAGCCGTCCAAGATTATTATTTACGTTTTGCCGGCCGAGGCGACGGATTATGCGGATGCGTTCCATTACCTGGAGACGCTGAAATTTGATTATCTGGTTGGCGACCCGGAAATTACTGAAGCACTGTGCAGCGCGGTTGCCGAGTGGGTCAGGGACGAACGCGACAAGGGGCACAATGTTAAGGCTGTTCTGCCGAATACCACCGCCGATTACGAAGCGGTAATCAATTTTACGGCAAATGAAATCAAGGTCGGTACGGATACCTATACCGCCGCTCAGTATTGCAGCCGGATCGCGGGCCTGATCGTTGGAACGCCGCTTACCCAGAGCATCACCTACGCGGTGCTGCCGGAGGTTACGGCGGTCAAGGGTTATACCAAGACCGAGCTTGACACCAAGATCGACAACGGGGAGCTGGTTCTCTTTTCCGACGGCACAAAGATCAAGATTGGCCGGGGCGTAACCAGCTTAAAGACCATACAGCCCAACCAGACCGAGGCGCTGAAAAAGATCAAGACGGTTGAGACGATGGATATGATCCAGTCGGACATCATCAGCACCTGCGAGGAGAGCTATATCGGCAAGCTGGCCAATAGCTACGACAACAAGTGTATCATTATCTCTGCAATCAAGGGATACCTGACCGCGCTTGAAACGGAAGGGATTTTGGAGGCGAGGCAGTCGTCCGTGGGAATCGACCTGGAGGAACAGCGCGCTTACCTGCTGACAAAGGGCGTAGATGTGAACGTCTTGTCCGAGCGTGAATTGAAGGAATACAACACCGACGACAAGGTATTTTTGGAAGCCTCCATCCGTCTGCTCGACGCGATCGAGGACATCAACCTGAATATTATTCTTTAAGGGGGCTAAAACATGGCTAATACTTTTGAGGCAAAAAGGATTATCAATGGCAAGTGGGGCGAGGTCTGGCTGGACGATGAAAAGGTGGGCGAGTGCTTCGGCCTGCAGGCAAAGGTGAACTTCAAAAAAGAGGACGTTGTTATGTGCGGGCAGATGGGCAATGACAAAAAGGTGACCGGCTGGGACGGCACCGGCTCGCTTAAAATGCACAAGGTCAGCTCCCGCATGGCGAAACAGGCAAGAAGCCTGATGGTACACGGCAAGGACGTGAGATTTACCATTATTTCCAAGCTGGCTGACCCTGATGTGAACGGGACCGAGCGCATTTCTATTTCCGGCGTATCCTTTGATGATGTTACGCTTGCGGATTGGGAAGCGGGGAATCTGGGTACGATCGAGGCGCCGTTTACATTTACGGGCGTTGACTATTTGGATGAGATTTAAAGTATTATAAAAATTGGAAGATTCCCCCTTGTGAATCCGGTACGTTTATCATATAATGTAAATAGATTTATAAGGGGGGAATTTTCTATGAAAAAGATATTGTGTTTTTTGCTCTGCGGTGTAATGCTTTTTGCCCTTGTGGGCTGCGGTGGTAATATCAAAGAATTGGGACGAAATGAAACGTCGATCGCTTTACAGGCGAAAAAAGCAGTCAATGGGTTTATGATCGATGGGGAGGGAGCGCCCTACCAATCGTATTTTTTGCTTAAACCGGATGAATTTATCAAGAAATTCAATGAAAAGGCGGCTGTCAAGAGCTATCGGCCTCTTGTTGAACTGAATCCGGAGCCGGCGGAAAAGCGTGACAAACAATCTTATTTTAGATATACAAGTAATAATGAAACGTGGGATATAAAAGTTGATACCGTATCACGAATTGCAAAAAAGGGAGTCGGGTATATTAAGGATGTGGAACTAAACCTTTACGCCGAAAACAGCGACGATTCAAAGCAGAATGGGGAGTATCTGTATTTACTAATGGATATGTTCAACCCCGGCATGGCGGAAGAGATATCCGACGCGCTTCATATTTTTGGAGAGGATCAGGATAAACTGCCGGCAGTGCGGACATTGTACTGCGGTAATGTAGAATACACCTATATCTATCATAAATCCACAACTTCTGAGTTTCATATCAAAGCGGTGTATATCGCACCGCAGCAAAGCCCAACGCCGAAGGACGCCGTCCGTCCGGAATAAATCGTTACCATTTTTGTAAACCAGGTTAATAGAAAGCGTCTGCCACGGATTTGCGAAAGCAAATCCGTGGCAGACGCATATTTTTACCCATTATTTATTTGAAAGGAAGATTACTATGAATACACTTGATCTGTTATTAAAGACAAACTTAAACGCTCTGAAGCTGCCGGAAATGAATGTAAAAATAAACCGTCTCAGCGAGGCAACCGGGGAGGATGTTATATTTACCGTCCGCGCCCTGCGGTTTGACAACCTGGAGGAACTGCGCGAATGCAATGAAAAAAACAGTGATTTTCAGGCCATGGTGCTATTGAACGGCGTGGCGTCACCGGATTTAAAATCCCCGGAGCTGAAGGAGAAGCTCAATGCCGGCACACCCGTAGAGACGGTCAAAAAGTTATTGTTAGCCGGCGAAATTGAGGATTTATATGTAAAAATCAGCAAATTGAGTGGGTTCGGCGCCGACACGATCGAAGAAATTAAAAAAAAATAGACAGTGATGGTGAGACCCAGTGCATGTACTTTCTCTTTTGTGAAAAGAACATCATGCCCTCCCGCTATTGGAACATGGGGGAGGGGGAAAAGGTTGTTGTGCGTGCTTTCTTTGAAAAAACCATGGAGGAGCGAAGCAGGGAAAGATAAAAGCACCCGGAAGAGTTTTATATTCACTCCCAAAAAACACTTGCATAGTTGTGGAAAGTTTCGTACAATAGTGTTAAAGTGGGAAAAAATAAAAAAGGAGTGAAAAAATGAAAAAAAGAGGACTGGCGTTGCTGCTGGCGGGGATGCTGCTGCTGTGTTCCTGCGGTCAAAAGGCCGACCCAAGCGGTTACAAAAGCGAGGAGGCCGACCCGGGCGGGGCGGGCATGAAGCGCGTCGTTACCAGCGACGTGACGAATGGGTATGAAGCGGGATATCGGGGTAATGATTCTTGGTTTATTGTAAAGGCAGATAGTTTTTTTGCTGAGGTGGAGAAAAGGGCTGCTGAGAAGGGGATTACAAAATTTGAGGAAAAGGTTTCTAATGTGGGATATGAAAAACATGAATATAAAGTAAATAAAAGCAGGGTATTGGAACTTTCAGCCACAGCTGAACACAACGTGAACTCAGCGGAAGACATCGGTTACATTAATTATATTAGAATGTCGGCACCCGCATCCAACGAAGAATCGCTGAGATACTTTTCCATTGTATCCAACATTGTCATTGATATGCTAAGTCCTGGTCTATCAAGACAGATTGCAGACGATTTGCATATCTATGATGAGGATCAATCAAAATGGCCGTATAGCCGTGTGGTGGATTGTGGGAATACGCGATATGTGTATAGTTATAACAGTAGCTCTGCCAACCTTACAATAACAGCAACCAAACAGAAATTTACAACCTCAACCCCTAAAGTACCCACACGTGCAGAATAAAGCAAATTTTGTTAATCTGTTTTTTAAAAAGACACCGAAAAGGTGTCTTTTTGTTATAAATAATTATTTTCATAAAAGGTGGGAGGTATATGGCAATAGATTTGTCGGCTTTTCTGCAAAAAAACAAAAAAAGCACCGAAGAAATCGAAGGTATATCGGCGGCGGTCGAAGGGCTGCAAAAGCAATTAGGCAGTTTGAGGCAGGCCGCCTACTCTGTAACAAAGCAAAAAATTGAGATTAAAACAAACTTTTCAAGCATGAATGAGGAGTTAATGAAAGCGCAGAAGAATTTTTTCATGGTTGGCGATGCGGCGAAAAGGCAGCAAAAAACTATGGAACGGTTGGACTTTTCACGTCTGAAAAAGGAAATGGCTTCATTGGACACATCCTTTTCAATCACTACAGAAACATTTACATCAATGTCGGATAATGTGACCCAAAGTACCGGCAAAGTGGCTAATAAATTATCGGCGCTTAAAAGCTCGGGCCTAATGGACATGATGACCGATTCCGCAACCTCGCTTAACACAGCAATATTCAACAGTGCGTTAGGAACAGATGCAGGAGGTGTACTTTCAAACGTTATAAATGGTGCCTTGGTAGGCGCTGGAGCTGGTGCGTTTGTAGGTGGTATTGGTGCGGTGCCGGGCGCAATTATCGGCGCTGTCAGCGGCCTGGTCAAATCTGCAGCTGATTTTATCGGAAAGGAGGATGAAGGCTTTAAAAGCGTCGTTAAATCGGAATATCAAAGGGTGACTGATGAACGAGACAGAGGGATGCAACGGGGAATCTCTTCTGCGTCAGCACAGGAGAACATAGCCGGTATGTTGACCAGGCAGTATGGAAATTCTGATGCAGCCGCCAGCATTATTCAGAAATCCAAAGATTATGCTGGTACAATGCCATACGACGCGACAAGTGTCAGTAGTGCGGCATTGCAGTTGTCACGCTATGGAGTAGAACAGGACATGGTAATGACGCGTGTGCAGCAGTTGGGGGATATGGCACAGGGACAGGCGTCCGCGTTTGAGACGCTTATCAATGCATACAGCACAATGTCGGCAAATCAGAAGGTTTCCCTGCCTGAGTTGAACTCGATGATGGGAGCTGGTATACCGATTTTGGAGGCGCTGGCGAACCAATGTGGTGTAACTGAACAGGATATAGTGGCCATGGCGCAGAATGGACAGATCAATATTCAAACCTTAAATCAGGCTATGGATAGCCTGACGGGCGCGGGAGGGTTATATTCCGGCGTTGGCGGGCAGTTATTAGAAGAATATAATAGCCTTTCAACCATGAAAGATAATCTGGAAGGAAACCTCAATACCGCCGAAGGAGAAGAATATATTAAGTCCGTATTACCCGAAATGAAAGAATATATAGAATTTTTACAGGGAGAAGGGGGACAGAAGTTAGAAGAAGCCTACAGGTTATCGGGACAATCGAAAGGGAAGGTGGAAGGAGCAAAATACCGAGAGAAGACAGGGGCACTTCAAGATTTGGTTTCTGGAGAAAATTCAAAGTTTAATGAAGCACTTGCAGGCGGAGACGGCGTATCGATGGATCGTCTCATTTCCGGAGCTAATATCATGGGTGAATCAAACTTTCACTCATCCACAGAATGGGGAGCACAGCTTGAAAATGAACGGCAGCTTATTGAATATATCCAGGAAAGCACGGCCGAAAACTGGAAAAAATACGGTGAAGAGGCCGGTAAGCAGTTTAATAAAGGACGAATGTCTGTCCCTATGTCATCATATCCATTAAGGCCGGTTGGAGGAACTGATATGCGTTTCTTGGGTACTCTTAGAGATTCCGGAGTGAATCAACCTGAAAAACGGTCAGAATTGCCTGAGCCGGGAACGATAACACCTCCAAAGGTACAAAATGATAAGGGTTACCCTATAATTCAGGGGTTCGGGTTAATCGGCGGCGACGCCTACGGCCTGCCGTACGTCCCGTATGACAACTATGCGGCTCTGCTGCACCAGGGAGAGCGGGTGCTCACGGCGCGGGAGGCGCGCAATTATCAGGATGGCGGCGGGGTCAGCATCAACATCGGCGGCATGACGGTGCGCGAGGAAGCGGACATCGACCGGATCGCCAAGACGATCGTGCGTGAAATACAGTATGCGAAAGTGGGGTATGGCGGATGAAACGGAAGATAGTGTTAAAGGACGGCGATTTTGAACTGATCCTGCCGGTCACGCCGGATAGCTACACGGTCACAGCAGGGGTCAAGATCGAAACGGTCAACATCGACGGTATTGGCGACGTGGTATTCGGCGGGCACGGGTCGCTGGCCAGCGTCAAGATTGAGAGCTTCTTCCCGGCGCAGGCGTACCCGTTTGCATCTTTAATCTATGACGACCCGTATGATTATATCGGGTGGCTCAAAATGAAGTCGTGGACCAAGACGGTGCTGCGGTTTATCGTGACGGATACGGACGTCAACATCCCCGTGCTGATCGAATCCATCGATTATGGGGAAAAGGACGGGACAAACGACGTCACCTATACCCTGACCCTACAGGAGTACCGCGAGGTGCGGCCATTGTCGTGGGACGACGGGCAGGGGCAAAGGGCCGACGAGCCGGTGGCGAATCAAACGGACGTGAAGGAATATACGATCCAAGGCGGGGATACCCTGAGCGCCATCTGCCTCAGCCATTACGGGAACGCCAGCCTGTACCCGCAGCTTGCGGAGTACAACGGGATCGCAAACCCCAACATCATCTTTGCCGGTGACACACTCCGCCTGCCGCCGATATCGGTATTGGGAGGTTGATGGCATGGCAAAGTTAATTTTGACCAACAGCAGCGGCGATATGGATATCACGAATATGGTCACAACCATCACCTGGGGCGGGGATTACAACCAGTGCGCCCGGACGCTGGATTTTGGCATTCTTGCGACCAACACGGACATCAACATCGATTATGTGGAGTGTGAGCTGGGGCAGGTTGTGAGGTTGTTCGACGGCGACACGCTGCTGTTTTTTGGATACGTCTTTGCGCGGGACCGTTCGACGGACGGCAACACCGTGGATGTCAAATGCTTTGACCGCGGGGTATATTTAAACCGCAACAAAGCGTCCTATAACTTCACCGGCGCGACGCCGGAGAGCATCACCGCAAAAATCTGCGGCGATTTTGGGATAAGCACCGCAACCGTAGCACAAACGGGGATCGGCGTATCGCGTGTGTTTTTAGGGTGCGGGTTGTACGAAATCATTATGACGGCCTACACGGAAGCTGCTAAAAAGAATGGCGAGAAATATATCATCCGGTTTGACGGCGAGCATCTGAATGTGTTCAAAAAGCAGGTCACGCAAAACGCAGTGCGGATTGAAAGCGGGGTCAACCTGATGACCGCAAACTATTCCGAAAGCATTGAAAACATGATAAACCGCGTGGCGATCTACGACAAGGACGACAATTTTGTGAAATATGTGGCTAATGAGGAGTATATCCGTCTCTACGGCCTTATGCAGGAGTACGTCAAGCAGACCGAGAAGGAAAACAAATTTGACGAGGCCGACAAGCTGTTAAAGGACAACGGGATCGAACGCAAGATTTCGGTCGAAAACATTGGTGATACCAGATGCATCACGGGGCAGTCGGTCATCGTGCGGGAACCATACACGGGGCTGTATGGCTCCTTTTTTATTGACAGCGACGTGCACACCTGGAAAAACGGGATGTACCTCAATAAACTGACGCTGAATTTTGAAAATATCATGGACGAAAAGGAAGCCGGGAATCTGCCAAAGGAGGAAGAGTAGATGGAGACACAAAATCCGTACAACGAGCTTTACAAAATCATCAAAACGGAATCGTCCGCCATGCAGGACAGTTATTATATTGGCACGGTTGACAACGTATCGCCGCTTAAGATCGGGTTTGCCGGCATACAGGTCGGCAACTGTCTGGTCAACGCGGATATCAAGAATCTGGAGGCGGGCCAAAGGGTGCTGGTTTTACCCAGTGCGGACCGCCAGCAGTTTATCGTCGTTTGCAGGCTGGGGGTGTAGTGAATGGAAAACCTATTTCCTTACCTGCAGCCAAAAGCCGTCGGTAAAAAGAAGCTGCCGCCCTACCGCGACGTCAAGTGGGATTTTACGGCCGACTGCCCCGTGTTTCAAAACGGGGAGCCGGTGTTTGTGGAAGGACTGGAAGCAGTCAGAACCTGGGCCTATTGCGCGCTGCGGACAGAACGGTTTTTATACCGTATTTATTCCCGCGGATATGGCAACGAGATTTATAACCTGATCGGCAAGCCGTTTATTCTGGCGACCAAGGCGGCGGAGGCCAAACGCTATCTTGCCGAATGCCTGACGGTCAGTCCATACATATCGGGCGTTGACAATATATCGGTGGAATTTGCAGACGGCAGGTTCAGTGTGGACTGCACAATCAGGACGATTTATGGTGAAGGAGGGGTAACAATTAATGTATGAGAACATGACACTGGAAAACATCAAACAGCAGATGGTCGAGGCGTTAGGCGACAAGGTCAGCGGCGCGGAGGGCAGCTTTGTAAACAACATGCTCTCGCCCGTGGCCTATCAGTTATGGCTGGCGTATCAGGAGTTTAACAAGCTGCTGGACATTATGTTTATGGATACCTCGGACGGCGAATATGTGGAGCGACGCTGCAAGGAGGAGGGGATTGAATGGCGAAAAGGAACGCCGGCGACCGGTGAACTTACATTTTATGGGACGGCAGGGACGGTCATGAATGAAAATCCATCCTTTGACCGCGATATCACAGGCTGGGCACCCCGGGAGGGCGCGCGGCTGGCTCTGGCCGCCGGGGGCAGGAATGATAGCAATGCGCTGCTGGTCGACGTTTCCAGGGCAGTTGGCAACAACGAAAGGCAGGCCTCTCCCCAGCAGACGGTACAGTTTGAGTCAGACGCGACCTATACGCTGTCGGTTTTCCTGCGCCTGCCGGAGGGAACGGATTATGAAAACAGCTATGCGGTGATGGTCGATGCCAGTACTTCTGCCGCGAAGCCGGTCTTTACTTATCAGGATGGTACGGATACTTCGGGTGCAGAAAACTATCCTACGCTGGTGCGCAATACGAGGGTATCTGCGGACGGCTGGACGGAGCTTACCGAAACCTTCACAGTCAAAGGCCGCGCGGGGGAAGCGGTCTCGGAGGGAAAACTCTACATCCAGAGAAATGTTGGTGAGAAAACAAATTACTATATTGATGATTTCCGCCTCACCAAGCATGAAAAAGGGCTGGTCATCCCGGCGGAAACGATCGTGCAGACCGGCAGCGGGCTGCAATATAAAACGCGCCAGGCCGCAACGATCGGCGCGAAATTGGTTACCGTACCGGCGGAAAGCATCGAGCCTGGAAGCAAGTATAACGTCCCTGCCGGTGAGATTGACAATATGGTTGTCAATATCGCGGGTGTTTCGGGCGTGAAAAACGAAGCGCCGTTTACAGGCGGCACAGACGTGGAGAGTATTGACACACTCAAAGAACGGTACTTTTTGAAGAAACGCGAATCCCCCGCAAGCGGCAACGCACCGGACTATATCAAGTGGGCGACAGAGGTGCAGGGCGTAGAAACCGCGAGGGTCTATCCCCTGTGGGACGGCAATGGGACGGTCAAGGTGGTGCTGGCCGGAAAGGGCAATCTGCCCGTGGGAGCTGACACCTTAGCTGCGGCACAGGCACACATTGAGGAAGAGAGGCCGATCGGGGCCAAAGTCGACGTGGTAAATACCAAACAGGTACCGGTTTCGGTTTCGGCTACGGTGTATCTGGACGGCGTTTCCCTTGCGGACGTACAGGCCAGCTTTTACAGCCAGCTGCAAGCCTATTTTTCCTCCTTTGACGGCGACAGGGTACTGTACAACAAAATATCCTCCATTCTTATTAACAGCAAAGGCGTGGATGACTTTTACGATTTGTTTATCAATGAGGGATATGGGAATATACCGATTGCAGATGATGAAATGCCGGTTGCAGGTACGATCACGCTGACAGAGAAGAAGGGGTGATAATTATGCTGTTGGAACGATTGCCCGAATTTCTGCGCAGCCCGGAGGCTGTGCAGATACAGGGCGCGATGGAGGTTGCCGTATCAGATTTTCTTAACGCATTGAAAGACATGGAAAAGCAATTGTATGTGGACACGGCAACCTGGGGGCTGGAGCGTTGGGAACGGTTGTATGGACTCCCGGTGTCGAGTGAAAAAGATACAGCCGAGCGCCGGTCAAAAATTTTAAGTCGGATCCGCGGTTACGGGACGGCTACAAAAGCATTAATAGAAAAAATAGCGAATAGTTTTGAAAACGGCACGGTGGAGGTTAAGGAAAACCCAAAAGAGTATTCCGTGTCCATCCAATTTGTAGGCAGGCTTGGGCCGCCCCCCAATCTGACAGATCTGCAAAACGCCATCAACCGGGTCATCCCCGCCCATTTGAAAGTCGAGTACGTCTTTGTGTACAGGACATGGGCGCAGGTAAGCGGTAACGGTATGACATGGCTGGATGCGGCCCAGTATACTTGGAATGAACTAAAATCTAAAAGCGAGGTGCTATAAAATGACTGGATCGAACCATTATTTCATGAACATAATTGATGGCGCAGACTATGTAGAGATAGATGCCATCAATTCCAACACGATAAAGATAGATGAGTTACTGTACGAATTGGAAACCAATAAGGCCGAACTTGTCAACGGCAAGATCCCAGAGGAAAGATTACCGGAGACGATTGGTAAACTTTTTTATGGACAATGTACCACCACAAGCAGCACAGCTGCAAAACTAGTAAGCATCAATGGCTTTACGTTGAAATCCGGCGTCGTTGTCGGTGTGGAATTTAACAACGGCAATACCGCCGAATCGCCGACCTTAAACGTAAACGGCTCCGGTCCAAAGGATATCCGATACAAAGGCGCGAGTCCTACCAGCGTCATGATACCGGCCGGATTGACGGCGTTGTTACAATATAACGGCACACAATGGGAGCTGCTCAATCCGGCCGTGGATTTTAGCGGGTATGCAACAGAGACCTATGTAGATGACTTGGTGGGCAGTATTAATTCCGAGCTGGATCGTATTATAGGAGAGGTGGTTTGATTGGGTACAACAGCAGATAAGCTCAACAGGTTACAGCAGGATAAGGAGGCCATAAAAACAGCCATTGTCAATAAGGGCGTGGCCATACCATCGGATGCCCGGTTCAAAGACTTTGCCACCCTGCTTTCGGCGGCGACAAACGTTATGAATACAGAGTTAAAGGAGAAATATATGGAGTATTCTCCTGCAACCGAAGCCAGCGTCTTGAAAGGATACAAAGCCTGTGTAAACGGCAAAACCATAACAGGCAGTGCGAGAAAAATAACCATAGAGACGATTCGTGGGGATTTTGATATTGACTCAGGTACAGATTCACGGCCGGGGTACAAAGAATTGACACGGTATACCTTTCCGACTTATACCGGTATTCCGGAGTTTGTGCTGATGTACCAATATTTTACATCTGCAAAGGAGTATATGCTATGCCTTTGCAGATTGTCTGACCAGAAGCTGATATATTGTTATACAACACTTGATGGTAGGTCCGGCAGCTTGGATTTTACAGCCACAGAGGCGGAAATACAGTCGAATAAAAGATACATAGCGTTTGACGTGATTACAAACAGCAGTAGTACAGTTGTAGTTTTAAAAAGTGTAAACAAGTCGACTGGAACCATGGTGTATATTAACGCAACGCTGTGGTTTTTTTAAAGGAGGGGCGACATGCTGGAATTTGAGGTAAAGGGACAGGAGATCATACGGAAGGATAGAGTTGAGGTGGTAGGTGGCAGCCGGAATTATCTGGTTGCCCGTTTCACGTTTACGGAAGAATGGACGGGAAGCAAAACGGCGG
>CABSMD010000039.1 GCA_902478725.1 uncultured Clostridia bacterium | reverse complement strand
GTTCAGCACGGTTGCCGCTAAAATCGGCAGCACCGAGTTTTTCGCTCCCTGTACGCGGACGCTGCCGTCCAAACGGCGTCCGCCATTTATCAGTAAGCTGCTCATTGTTACACCTCCATAATTTGTATCCTCACGCAAATACATCTTATGCGCGACTCTATGAAGGTGTTACAAACCGCCCTTTTTACGCGGGTTTTACCAATCTGCACACGGTTTGGTAGATCGTTTGTGTCGCGTCGCGGATGCCGGAAACGCGGGAGTTCTCCCCCATCTTCTCCATCAGCCCGTCGCGGCTGAAGAATTCCTCCACCCGTCTTTGCAGTTCCTCCACGCTCAGGCGGTCTTCGGTAATCATGACCGCCGCGCCCTTTTGCTCCATTGCGCGGGCGTTGAATTCCTGATGGTTGTGCGCCACGTTGGGGGAAGGAATCAAAATAGCGGGCTTTCCAATCGCGCCCAGCTCGCTCACCGTCATGGCGCCGGCACGCGCGATCACCAGGTCGGCCGCCGCCATGCACTCGCCCATGTTATAGATATACGGGAGGACATGGATGTGAGGGCAGCGTTTCGGCAAATCGCCTAAGCGTTTCATCACGGCGTCGTACTCCCGCTTGCCGGTGCCGAAGATCATCTGGTAGCGGCCCGTATCCGCCGTTTTTTCCAGCAGGCCGCACACTGTACCGTTGACCCGTTCGGCGCCCAGACTGCCGCCGTAGGCCAGCAGCAGGGGCCGCCGGTCAAAACCAAGGTTCTGCCGCGCTTTCTTAGGATCAAATGTCAAGATCTCAGGCGAGATCGGATTGCCGGTTAAAATCACGTTCCGTTTTATGTATTGTGAGGTCTCGGGGAAGCTGGTCAGCGTCCCGTCCACCTTTTTGGAAAGAATCTTCACCGTCACGCCGGGGATGACGTTTTGCTCATGCACCAGCGTCTTGATTCCCATCCGGTGCGCCGCATACAGTACCGGCCCGCAGACATACCCGCCGGTGCCGATGACGATGTCTGGCCGAAACTCCCGCAGGATTTTTTTTGATTGGCCATAGCCGCGGAACATCTTTTTAATGGTAACAAGGGTATCGACAGACAGCTTGCGCCGAAATCCTGCCACCTCGATAAAGCGTATTTCAAAGCCGGCCTTGGGGATCAGCTCGCCCTCCATCCCCTGCCGCGCGCCGACGAACAGAATCTCAGCGTCCGGCTCCTGCGCGCGGATGTACTGGGCGATGGCGATACCGGGGTTGATATGCCCCCCCGTCCCGCCGCCGGACAGCAAAACCTTCATAAGCAATCAGCTCCCATTCTTGGTGGAATAGCGGGAAATGTTGAGCAATACCCCCATTCCCGCGAGGATGAACACCAGCGACGAGCCGCCCGCGCTGAAAAACGGCAGCTGCATACCGGTGACCGGCATACTGGCGGTGACAACCGCAACATTAATAATGACCTGGATCGCGATCAGGGCGGTAAATCCAAACGCCATCAGTGAGCCGAACTTATCCGGCGCGGACAGCGCGATTTTGATGCCGCGCCAGATGAGGATCGCAAACAGGATCAGCACCAGCGCCGCCCCCAAAAGACCCAGCTCCTCACAGATGATCGAAAAGATAAAGTCGTTCTGCGGCTCGGGGATATACAGATGCTTCTGCCGGCTACGGCCTAAGCCCACCCCGAACAGCCCGCCCGAACCGATCGCGTAGAGCGACTGGACAATCTGCCAGCCCTCGTCCATCTTATGGGCGAACGGATCCAAAAAGGCGGTGATACGCTCCATGCGGTAGGGTTCCATGATAATAGCGACCACGCCGCCCGCTACGCCGCACATACCCAGCGCGACAAAATGCGAAATCTTCGCGCCGCCGACCAGCAACAGCAAAAAGCTGATGAGCGCGACGACGACCGTGCCGCTGAGGTGCTTTTCCAGCAAAACCAGCGCGCAGAACAGGCCGATGATTCCCAGGTACGGCACCAGACCGGTGAAAAATTCACGGATCTTTCCACCATCCCTTGATAATTTATAGGAAAGGAACACAATGATGGCAAACTTCGCCATCTCTGACGGCTGCATCGTCATGCCGCCAACGCCGAGCCATCGCTTCGCGCCCTTGATCTCGGTTCCGACCGCGAGCACCGCCACCAGCAGCAGCAGCGTTACGACCACGATCGGGAAGGACAGTTTGCCGAGCTTATGGTAATCGAACCCGGCCATGAAGAACATGACCACCATGCCCAGCACTGCCCACCGCAGCTGGCTGATCACATAATGATAGCTGTTACCGTATTCATAATACGCGTTGGCCGCGCTGGCAGAGAACACCATAATCAGCCCGAATGCCAGCAATACGACAACCACAGCGAATAAATAATAGTCCATATTGCCCCGCTTGAGTCCGCCGCTTGTGGAAGAGGACGGCTTTTTCACTGCCTTTTTTGTATTCGATTTTGAGCTTTTTGGCATATCCGACACCATCCCATCCACGCCTTGACTTATAAGCCCAGATAACAGACGGCGCACATCGCCGCCGTTACAAAACAGAACACCGCAACAATTTTCGTCTCGCTCCAGCCGCACATCTCAAAGTGGTGATGCAGCGGGCTCATTTTAAAAATCCGTTTGCCGGTGGTTTTGAAGGAAAACACCTGCAGAATCACCGAAAGTGTTTCCACGAAATAGATAAATCCCGCAAGCAGCAGTACGAGCGGCTGGCGCAGCACCAGCGCCGCCGCGCTCACCAGGCCGCCTAAGAAAAGCGAACCGGTATCCCCCATAAAAACCCGCGCGGGATGGCGGTTAAACAGCAAAAACGCCAGACAACCACCGCCCCCGGCGGCACACAGGGCGCACAGCGCCATACAGTCGGCCCGCCAGGAAAGATAGGCGAAAAACAGCAGTACGATCGCGCTGACGCTCGCGGCCAGCCCGTCGATCCCGTCGGTGAGGTTGACGCTGTTGACCCCGCCGAGCAGCACGACCATCATAAATGGATAGTACAGCCACCGAACATCCAGCATCTGCTGTGCAAACGGCAGGTAGATGGCCGTTCCTTCCTTAAAGTAATACTCGGTCACAGCCAGCAGCGCAATTGCAACAATGCATTGCAAGGTGAACTTTTGCTTGGAGGTAAGGCCGAGGTTTCTTTTTTTTACGACCTTAATATAATCGTCCAAAAATCCCACCAACCCGAACGCCAGCGCGGAGAACAGCACGACCAGCGCGCGCGCGTCGCGCAGCAGCAGGACAGCGGCCAGAGTGATGCCAAATATAAAGATGACCCCGCCCATGGTAGGGGTGCCGCCTTTTTTCATGTGCCATTTCGGGCCGATCTCCCGGATGCTCTGCCCGAACTTAAGCCTTGTCAGCAGCCGGATCGAAAGCGGCGCCACCGCGACAGACGCGGCAAACGCTATGATAAATGCCGTAATCACCAGTTTCATTTAGTATCACCTCGCAGCAGATCGAATATACGCGCAGATTTCCTCCATCCGCATCCCACGGGAGCCCTTGACCAACAAGCAATCGCCCGGTTTCATGTTACTGTTTAAAAAGCGTTTTGCCTCTTCCTTTTCGGAAAAGCCAAAAACCTCCGAAACACCGGCCTGCCGCGCGCCATCCGCCAGATCGCCGGCATGTTCGCCCACACAGACAAGCAGGTCGGTTCCGTTTTCCGCCGCGAACCGACCGACAGCGGCATGGGCCTCCTTAGAAAACCGCCCCATCTCCAGCATATCGCCCAGCACCGCAATCCGGCGCGCGGCAGGCGTACCCTTTAACACCAGCAGCGCCGCCCGCATCGAATCGGGACTGGCGTTATAGCAATCCACCAGCAGGGTCATCTCTCCCACCTGCTCGGCCTGCATCCGCAGGCCAACCGTTTGCGCCTGTGAAAGCCCGGTTACAATATCCTCTCCCGGCACGCCGAGCCGCCATCCGCACCCGGCCGCCGCGAGCGCGTTGTACACGTTATGCCTTCCCGCGAGCGGCAGGGTTACGGGATACGCTTTCCCGTCCGGCAGGTGCAGGCGGAAGGAACAGCTATTGGCATCCGTACGTACCTCCGAGGCAAACACGCCCCAGTCGTTCCCTGTCATATATAGGGCGGTTAGACCGTCCTCCGCGATGCCGTACCAGCAGGTTTCAAAGTCGGATTTGACGTCACGCAGCAGTTTGTCATCCCTATTCAGCACCAGCAGTCCGCCGGGCTGCAAGCCCTCCAAAATCTCAAGCTTTGCTTTTAAAATGTTTTCCTGCGAGCCAAGCTGGCCGATGTGCGACATGCCAATGTTGCTGATCACGGCAATTTGCGGCCGTGCCGCGCGCGTCAGACGCGAAATCTCACCGAACCCGCTCATCCCCATCTCGACCACGCCCGCGCCGTGGGTGTCGTCTAAGTGGAGCAGGGTGAGTGGAAGGCCGATCTCATTATTAAAATTGCCCTCCGTTTTGAGGCAGTTATACTTTTGCGACAGGACGGAGGCGATCATTTCCTTTGTCGTGGTCTTTCCAACGCTGCCGGTAACCCCGACCAGGGGGATGGGAAACTGCTCCCGGTATCCGGCCGCAATCCAAAGCAGCGCCGCGCGGGTATCCCCCACACGGATAAAAGCGGCGCCGCATGGGCCCTCCGGCCCGGTCTCGCCGACCAGGGCGCGTGCGCCCGATTCCGCCGCCGTTTGTAAAAACTGGTGCCCGTCAAAATTCTCTCCCCGCAGCGCGACAAATACCGAACCCTTTTCGATTTTGCGGCTGTCGGTGCAAAGCGAGGTGACAACCGTGTCCGGATTCCCCGATACCAGCTCTCCCCCGCACCATTTTACCAGATTCCCCACTGTCGTTTCCTGCAAGCGCAACGCCCCCATTTAGTTTCCTTCTATCTCTCCCAAAACCTCTCGCACGACCTTGCGCTCGTCAAAGTCGATCTTGCCATCTCGTAGCACCTGGTAGGTCTCGTGCCCCTTGCCGGCCAGCAGGATGACATCTCCCGTCCGCGCGTGTGAGAGCGCGTAGCGGATCGCCTCACGCCGGTTTTCAATCACGACGTATTCACAACCCGATGCAACCGTACCACGCTCAATGGTGCGGATGATTTCCATCGGCGGCTCACTGCGCGGGTTATCCGAGGTCAGGATACAAAAATCCGATAACTCACCCGCGATCCGCCCCATCGTCTCCCGCTTGCTTTTGTCGCGGTCGCCGCCGCACCCGAACAGGGTGACCACCCGCCCGCGCGCGAAGGAACGCACACTGCGTATGATGTTTTCCAACCCGTCGGGCGTGTGGGCATAATCGATCATGACCGTATAATCCCTGCCAAGCGGGACGATTTCCGCGCGGCCGCACACCCCGCCGACGCCGCCCAGCCCCCGCTTGATGGTATCGGCCGGTATGCCGCACACCGTACACGCGCCGATAGCCGCCAGCGCGTTATACACCGAGAACTTGCCCGGCGTATTGAGGTGGATGTAGGACATCCTCCCCAGTATATCACAGTCAAACTCCACCGACTCCCCGGCAAAACGCATCCCCTGCGCGAAGATATCGGCAGCGCTGTCGATCCCGTAGGTCACGGTCAGGCAGGGGCATTTTTTCAAAATCTCCCGCCCGCCCTCGTCGTCTATATTGATGACCCCGGTGGCGCACATCGAAAACAACCGCGCCTTAGCGTCCAGATACGACTGCATATCCCCGTGAAAATCCAGATGATCCTGGGTGAGGTTGGTGAACACCCCCACGTCGAATTCACAGCAGTCTACCCGGTGCAGGGCCAGCGAGTGGGAGGAAACCTCCATCACCACATAATCTGCGCCTTCCTCCGCCATCTGCCCGAACAGCTGGCAAAGCTCTAAGGATTCCGGCGTGGTACGCTCGCTCTCGAGTACCTTTGCCCCGATCATGTTCTGATTCGTCCCGATCAGTCCGACCCGGTGTCCGGCCTCTTCCAATACAGCCTTGACCAGATAGGTTACCGTGGTCTTGCCGTTGGTGCCGGTCACGCCGATCAGCTTGAAACGCCCGGAAGGGTTTTGGTAAAACCGGTGGGACACCTGCGCCAGCGTGCGGCGAGCGTTTTCCACACGCACCTGTGGGATGGCGACCCCTGTGTTCCGTTCGCAAATAACGGCCGCCGCGCCCTGGGCCTCAGCCTGGCGGGCATAATCGTGCCCGTCGGTTACGAAACCGGAGATACAGACGAACAGGTCGCCCTTTTTTACCTTGCGGGAATCATAGCAGATGCCCGAGATCAGCGTATCATAGCTTTCGTTGGTCAGCAGGCCGTCACAGCCCGCTACTAAATCGCTTAGTGTCAATGGTTCCATCCCCTTCTCTCGGTCTGTCGGGTAATTCGGGTCAATCGATCGGTCAATTCCTCGCCTTTAAAAATTGCATCATCCAGCCGATGAACGCCGAGTACCATTCCTATCGGCTACATCGGGTAACGAATCCCGTTTATCTAGTCGGTGGAAAGCATCCTGAAATCCACGGTTACAATTGTGCCGATCGGCACTTCCGAACCGGCGGCCGGGCTTTGGGAAAGCACCGTGCTTGCGTTGGCCGCGTTCGGCGCGATATCGCTGAAGCTGAAATTCAGGCCCACCTCGGTCAGCGCCAGCTTGGCCTGCGCCGCCGTCTTATCCGCAAGGTCGGGCACGGTCACCTTTTGTTCCTCCGCGCCGGTGGTGTAAAGAATCACGGTCGATCCCTCCGGAATCGTGGCGTGGCCCATTGGGATCTGCGTTTCCACCTTTTCCCCTTCACCGATTACTTTATAGTTCAAATTCGCATTGATTACCGCCGTTTTCGCGTTTGCTACGGTATTGTCCGTCACATCCGGCACCAGCACCTCGGGGGTAGCCTGCTCCTCGCCGGTGTACTGCGGCTCTACGTTCAGATAATGCAGCGCGTCGTCTAAAATGGCGCGTCCGACCGGCGCCGCGATTGTGCCGCCGTAATACACGCCGGTGGGTTCATCCATCATAATCAAACAGACCAGCTGTGGGTCGTCCGCCGGTGCGATGCCGACGAAGGATGCAACATATTTGCCGTTTCCGCGGGGCAGCTTTTCAGACGTTCCCGTTTTGCCGCCGACGCGGTAGCCCTTAATGTAGGCGTTGGAGCCGCCGCCCTCGTTGACGACCAGCTCCATGATACCGCACAGGGTGTTGGCGGTCTGCTCGGACATGATCCGGCGCACCGGCTCGGGATCATAGGATTTGACCACGTTCCCGTCCGAATCGGTCAGCTGTTTGACCAGATGCGGTTTATACAGCGTTCCGCCGTTTGCGATGGCGGATACATAGGTAATCATCTGCAACGGCGTAATCTGAAAACCCTGCCCGAACGAGCTGGTGGCAAGCTGGATGGTGTTGAAATCCTTCTCGCCGAAGAACACGCCGTTGGCCTCGCCCGGCAGCTCGATGCCGGTGGTGTCGCGGAAGCCGAACGCTTTCACATATTTATAAAACGCCTCTGTCCCGACGCGCTCGCCGATCTGGATAAACGCGGGGTTACAGGAGTTGCATACCGCCTTGGGGAAGGTCTGCACGCCGTGGCCGCCGTGCGCCTGGTCCCAGCACTTAATTGTCCGGTCGGCCACACGGTAGGAACCGTTGCAGACAAAGGTGGTGTTCATGTCCACCACGCCCTGCTCCAGCGCCATAGCGGAGGTTGCCAGTTTGAAGGTGGAACCGGGCTCGTAGCTGTCGGTCACCGCCTTGTTCCGCCACATCTGCAACAGCGCTTCGCTTTTTTTGGTATTGTATTCCTCCGCCGGCAGACCCGCGAGGGATTGTTCTATACTCTGGTCGTTTAGAGTAAACGGCGCGTTCAAGTCAAAATCAGGCTTGGAGGCCATGGCCAGAATCTCACCCGTCTTGGGGTCCATGACGATTGCCGCCGCGCCCTTGGCCAGGCCGCTTTCTATCCGCGCCTTTTCCAGATATTTTTCCACAAAGTGCTGGATGACCTCGTCAATGGCCAGCACGACGTTATAGCCGTCTTTGGGGTCGATATACTGCTCGAATTTATAGGGCACGTCGGTACCCTTTGCGTTACTGGCGGATACTACCCGTCCGGGCAGGCCGCGCAGCTCCTCGTCGAACTCCTTTTCCAGCCCATTTAGGCCCTGGTTGTCGTCACCCGTAAAGCCGATGACGTGGGAGGCGAAGTTGCCATAGGGGTAATACCGCTTGGTGTCCTCGTCCAGGTTCACGCCCTTGAGCTTCTTGGCGCGGATCTGGTCGGCCACATCCTTTTCCACCCGACGCTGGATCGACATATAATAGGAATCTGCCGTTACCTTTTTGCGCACCGTCTCCGGGTCGAGCTTAAGGATTTCGGACAGGGCGCCAACCACTTCATCCGCGTTTCCTTCCTCTTTGATGACGTTGGGGGAGACCGAAACCTGCTCCACCGACGCGCTCACCGCAAGCGCCTTGCCGTTGCGGTCGACAATCGCGCCGCGCTTGGACCGGATCTGCCGGTCCTGCGTCTGCTGGTCGATGGCTTCTTTTTGCAGCCACTCGCCCTTGACGATCTGCAGATATCCCGTCCGGCCGATCATCGCGCCGATCACGATAATGAACGCCGCGAACATAAACAATATTCTTCTTTTTAACTGCCTGGTACCCTTTGCCTTCGCCATAATACTCCCTTCCTCCGCTGCGCGCGGTCCCCGTGCCCAATATCAAACAAAAATTAGTGAGAAATGCACAACACTCCTCACTAAAGATTTTCTCTGCCGTCCATATCCCAACCGTCCGCCTGTCTGTGCCGTGGGTTAATACATTATATTATACGGCTTAATACAAATATTCCAAAACATTGCCCAATGTCTGGATGATGGTGGCGTAAAACTGATTTGCCCGGGAGTTGGACGCCTGCGGGGAGGAGGTCACCTCCGCGTAATCGTCCCCGGTTACATTAATATATACGGTCTGGTATTTTTCGGGCTTGCGCATCCCAAGCCGATTAATTGCGATCTCCTCGATGTTGGCCAGGTTGAGCGAGCTGTCGATGGTAACCTGCAGCCTCTTGTTTGCGTCGGCAAGCTCCTCGTACTGGCTTTTCAAGTCGGATATCTGCTCGTTCTGTTCGACGATCACCGAATAGCGGTACAGGATCAAAAACGCGACTGCCAGCATCACCATGACGCTAGAAATCACCCGCACCGAGCTTTTGCGGCTGTGCAGGCTCTTCTTTTTCGCGGCGTTGGTTTTCGCCTTCGGCGTGGCAGCCGAAACCTGGGCCGCTGAGGAACGCTTGCGCTTAACCTCCCGCACGCTGCGGGATTTGAACTGCTGCATACTGTAGTCCTCGTAATCATGACGCTTGTAAGCGGACGTACCGCTATACCCGACACTTCTCGCCATTTGTGATTCACTCCCCCGATTTTTTATCTATATTGTAATGAAACAAATTTTTTCTCCGCTTGGGCCGCCTTCTTACCAGCCCCCGTTTTTCCAGAAAAACGATAAGGGTTACAATTTTTCAATCACACGCAGCTTCGCGCTTTTCGCGCGTGGATTTCGCGCCAGCTCTTCATCAGCAGCCGTCACCGGCTTTCTGTTGACCAGCTTTCCCCGCGCCACACCGCCGCACACACAAACCGGAAAGGACGGCGGACAGGTACAGGCTTGCGCCAAATTTCGAAAGGAATTTTTTACCAGTCTATCCTCTAAAGAATGAAAGGTTATAACTGCTAACCTTCCGCCTGGTTTCAACCTGTCAAAAAAGTCAGAAATAGCACCCTCTAGGATACCAAGCTCCTGGTTAACCTCTATGCGGATTGCCTGAAAGGTTCGTTTTGCGGGATGCTTATCGGCAGCATACCCCCCCAGTGCTGTTTTGATCAAGTCGACTAATTCAAATGTGGTTTCGATTGGCTTATCTTCCCGCTGGCGGACGATTCGGTCCGCGATTTTCCTGGCGTAGCGTTCTTCCCCAAATTCCCAAATAATTTGGGCCAGCTTGTCCTTTGGATAGGCGTTAACCACGTCAAAAGCCGAAAAGCTGCTTGATTGATCCATCCGCATATCCAGCGGCGCGTCGTAACGGTAGGAAAACCCCCGCTCCGCCTCGTCGAGCTGGTAGGACGATACGCCCAGATCCAGCAACGCACCGTCGATTGCTTCGATGCCGCAGTCGTCCAGCACCCGTTTAATCTCACTGAAATTGCTGTGGACATAGGTAATGTTCGAAAACCTTTCCAGTCTTTTTTGCGCCGCCCGCAGAGCTTCCTCGTCCTGATCGACCCCGATCAGCCGTCCTCCTTGGAGCTGGGACGCGATACGCTCCGTGTGCCCCCCGCCGCCCAACGTGCCGTCCACGTAAATGCCATCCGGCTTGAGAGCGAGCAGGTCGATTGTTTCCTCCAAAAGCACCGGCAGGTGCATAAATTCAGCCATCCCAAACACCCCTAAACATTGAGCAGTTCCAACTGGGAGGCAATTTCATCCGAGCTTAAATCGTCCGAATTATTGTACGCTTCCCATCTGCCCTTGTCCCAAATCTCCAGGCGGTTGGAAACGCCGACGATTACAACGTCCTTGCTGATGGAAGCGTATTCCTTAAGGTTGGCAGGCAGGAGGATCCTCCCCTGCTTGTCCATCGCGCACTCGGCCGCCCCAGAAAAGAAGAAACGGTGGGACGCGCGGCCGCTTGCCATCGGGAGCTCGCGCAGCTTTTCCTCAAAGTTTTCCCACTCCGGCCCTGAGAACACAAACAGACAGTTATCCAAACCTTTTGTGACAAAAAAAGTCTCTCCCAGCTCCTCGCGGAATTTCGCGGGAACTGTGAGGCGGTTTTTATCATCGATGCTGTGCTCTGTCTGGCCTCTGAACATGGAAACCCTCCACTCTGCCCGAACGGGAAGCCGCTAAGAGGGAAAGGTGCTTTGTTCCACCTTGTCCCACATTTCCCCACTTTGCTCCACTTTTACAATGATTATACTCTATCAGAACAGAATTTTCAATAGTTTTTTTAAATTTTTTTTACAGTTTTGTTTCAATCCACTACATCTTGTAATGAGATTGTCATACTATACAACAATATGTAGTCCGGAAGCAAAAAAATTTTGGTGGGACGCAGGTGGGGGGTTCCTGATTCTACCGGCATGTTCTTTTGCATATTCTATTGACAAGGTACCCTTTATGCTTTAAAATAAGGGTAGTATTAAGATAGGAGGGCATTATGACTCTGGATCAGTTACCAATCGGGAAAGGGGCGGTCATTACAGTGGTTGGCGGAAGCGGGGCGCTCCGGCGCAGGTTGCTGGACATGGGACTGACCCCGAAAACCAGGATTTCCGTTCGCAAGGTCGCGCCGTTGGGTGACCCGATCGAGCTTCACCTGCGCGGGTATGAACTGACCCTGCGCCGTGACGATGCGATGAAGATTGAGGTATCTCCTTTATAATAACACCGCAAAAACAATGTCGCCGCCGTCATCGGGCTGTCAAGCCGGCGGCAAAACTTGAAATGGAAAGGCTTTTAAAAATGGACATCACCTTTGCATTGGTAGGAAACCAGAATTGCGGGAAAACCACCCTGTTCAACCAGCTGACCGGAAGCAGCCAGCATGTGGGCAACTTTCCCGGCGTGACGGTGGAGAAAAAGGAAGGGTCGATTAAAAAGCATAAAAACACTGTGGTGGTCGACCTGCCCGGCATCTATTCCCTTTCGCCTTACACCTCCGAGGAGGTGGTGACCCGTGATTTTTTGATTAAAGACAAACCGGACGGCATCATCAATATCGTTGATGCCACCAATATAGAACGCAACCTTTATCTGACCTTACAGCTCATTGAGCTCAACCTGCCGATGGTGCTGGCGCTCAACATGATGGATGAGATCAAGTCCAACGGGTCGTACATCGACACGGCCAAGCTGGAAGAGGAGATCGGCATTCCGGTCATCCCGATCTCGGCCAGCAAGAACGACGGAATCGACGAGCTGGTGGAGCGCGCCTTGCGGGTCGCGCGGGAAAAACGCATCCCCAAGCGGCTGGATTTCTGCAAGGGGCCGGTGCATAAGGCGATCCACTCGATCGCCCACATCGTGGAGGATGAGGCGGGAAAGGCCGGTATCCCGGTACGGTTTGCCGCCACCAAGCTGGTCGAGGGCGACCAGCCGATGATGGATACCCTGCGTCTTGGTGAAACCGAGCTGGATATCATCGGCCATATCGTGGACGATATGGAGCATTCCCTGCAAACCGACCGCGAGGCGGCGTTGGCCGACATGCGGTATGAATACATCGAAAACCTCTGTCACATGACAGTGGTCAAACATGGTGAGACCAACGAGCAGCAGCGTTCGGTCAAAATCGACAGCGTCCTGACCCACCGGGTGTTTGCCATCCCGATCTTTTTGTGTATCATGATGGCGATCTTCTGGATGACCTTTGACGTTATCGGCGGAACGCTGAGTGATATTTTGGCGTTTGCCATCGACCGTTTGACCGACCTGGTGTCCGGCGCGATGCTTGCCGGCGGGGTCAGCGAATGGGTGCATTCCCTTGTGATCGACGGCATCTTCGCCGGTGTGGGGAGCGTATTGTCCTTCCTGCCCACGATTTTGGTGCTGTTCTTCTTTCTCTCCATCCTGGAGGACAGCGGTTATATGGCGCGGGTGGCCTTCGTAATGGATAAACTGCTGCGCAAAATCGGGCTTTCGGGCCGTTCCTTCGTGCCAATGCTGATCGGCTTTGGGTGTTCGGTACCCGCGATCATGGCGACCCGGACGTTGTCGAGCGAGCGCGACAGAAAAATGACTATCCTGCTCACCCCCTTCATGTCGTGCAGTGCGAAGCTGCCGATTTACGCGATCTTTACCGCCGCGTTTTTTCCAAAACACCAGGCGGTGGTGATGATCTCGCTGTATGTACTGGGGATGCTGATGGGGATCGTCTCCGGGTTGTTGTTCAAAAATACCCTGTTTTCCGGTAATCCGATTCCCTTTGTGATGGAGCTACCGGCCTACCGGTTTCCATCCGCACGCAGTGTGTTCCAGCATATCTGGGAGAAGGCGAAGGATTTTATCGTCAAGGCATTTACGATCATCTTTATGGCGACCATTGTGGTCTGGATTTTGCAGACCTTTGACCCCCACCTGAACATGGTGGAAAATACATCCGACAGTATGCTGGCCTACATTGGCCGGGCGGTTGCGCCGATCTTCGGGCCGTTGGGCTTCGGCGACTGGCGCGCGGCGACCGCGCTGCTCACTGGGCTGACCGCGAAGGAGGCGGTGGTGAGTACCTTTGCCATCCTGACCGGCGCGTCCGACTCGACGGCGCTGATGGGCGCGCTATCGGGCGTGTTCTCGCCGCTTTCGGCGTTCTCCTTTTTAGTGTTCACCCTGCTGTATATGCCCTGCGTCGCGGCGATGGCCGCCATGCGGCGGGAGCTGGGGAGTACGGGAAGCGCACTGCTTGCGATGCTGTACCAGACCTCGTTTGCCTGGATCGTCGCCTACATCGTGTACCACGTCGGCAGGCTGCTGATCGGATAGCAAAGCGGACAATCACCCTATGGGAAAAGCAGAAAAATCCCTACTTCTAACCCGGGAGGGTAAACTTTCATGAAACCAATTGATTGGATTATCATCGGTGCGATACTCCTTTGTGTCGTAGCCGTAATCGTATATTTGAAAAAACGAAAGGGAAGTGGATGCGCCGGATGCAAGGGCTGTGGGAATCGTTCCGGATGCGGCAATTGTCAAATGTATGGCAGTGGTTGCCCAGGCAGTGACAACTGCCAAGGCGGCGATAGCTGCCAAAATCGTCCCGGCGGCGCTTCCCCAAAGGATGAAACAAACCGGCCGGATGGCCAAAATGAATAGAAAGGGCTGGTGGTATCTTGGACGTTCCTCGAAGTAGCCGCTTGTGTCATGTAAGGGTCTACCATTTTATTCAGTGATCCCATTCATAATCCTATTCAGTAACCAAAATTATTACAGGAGTGAATAAAATGAGTAGCACAAGCGTTACCCTGATCGCTGTCATCGCGGTGTTGGTTATGATGTCAGCGTATTTTTCAGCGACAGAAACCGCATTTTCGAGTCTGAATAAGATTCGCCTGAAAAGCCTGGCGAACAACGGAAACAAACGGGCGGCGCATGCGCTGTCCCTGTTGGAAAACTACGATAAGCTGTTATCGACCATACTGATTGGGAACAACATCGTCAACATCGCCTCCGCGTCCATCGCGACAGTGCTGTTTGTCGAGCAGTTCCGGTTAGGGAACTCCGGCGTGACGGTCTCAACCGTCGTGATGACCGTTGTCGTTCTGATTTTTGGAGAGATCTCGCCCAAAAGCCTGGCGAAAGAATCGCCTGAGCGTTTTGCGATGTTCTCTACCCCGTTCCTCAGCTTTTTTGTAAAACTGCTCACGCCTCTGAATTTTTTGTTCCAGCAGTGGAAAAAACTGCTGAATAAGCTGTTCAAGGCGGAGGACGACCGTGGCATTACTGAGGAGGAGCTGATTACCATCGTGGACGAGGCGGAGAACGAAGGCGGCATCGACGAGCATGAGAGCGAGCTGATCCGTTCTGCAATCGAGTTCAACGACCTGGAGGTGGAGGAGATCCTTACCCCCCGTGTGGATGTGGTCGCGGTTGAGGAAAACGACCCGATGGATAAAATTGCGGATGCTTTCCGAACCAATGGCCTCTCACGCCTGCCGGTCTACCGTGAAACGATCGACAATATTATTGGCATCATCCATGAAAAAGACTTTTATGCACAGCTCTACCAAAACGGGAACGAGATTGCCCCGATCATCAAAACCGCCGTCTGCGCGACCACATCCATGCCGGTCTCCAAGCTGCTGCGGCTCTTGCAGGGCTCCAAAACGCATATGGCGATCGTGATTGACGAGTTCGGCGGCACGGCTGGCATCGTCACGTTAGAAGATATTTTAGAAGAGCTGGTCGGTGAGATTTGGGACGAACACGACGAGGTGGTCGAGGAATTCAAAAAGAACCCCGATGGCTCCTATCTTGTCTCCTGCAGTGCGGATTTAGAGGATATGTTCGAGCTGCTAGGGCTCTCAGAGGAGGTCGACACCAGCACGGTAAGCGGTTGGGTGATTGACGAACTCGGCGGCGTGCCAAAGGTGGGGGACAATTTTACTTATGAAAACCTGCACGTCACGGTGACCCGCACGGATTTTCGGCGGGTGCTGGAGATCCGGGTCGAGCTGTTGCCTGAGCAAAAGGAGGACAGCGAAAAGGCCGGGGCATAAGCGCAGGAATAATATATGGGGGGATAAAAATGAAAGAGTGTCCAAAGTGTAAAGAAATGAATCAGGACGCGGCAAGGTATTGCGAACGGTGCGGCGCATCCATGACCGGCAACACTGCGGCGGCCGTTGCCATGACCCAGGCCCCGAAAACCTCTCCGGCAGATACCACGCTGGACGGCAGGCTGGAGGCTCTGGAAAACCGGCTCAAAAGCCTGGAATACCAGCAGCAATCCACCAACGGTTACCTGAACACCATCCAGGGCTATTTGCTGTTCTTTGTTATTATCACTGTGGTTTCATTGATTATCAGCGTACTAGGCCCGATTTTCAGGTCGATGTTCGGCTGGTATTAAAA
>CABSMD010000038.1 GCA_902478725.1 uncultured Clostridia bacterium | reverse complement strand
ACCATGCAGGAGCTGGTCAATCTATTAAATGACAGGGGTATGCGTTCCATTCGTGGCGGGAAAATTACGCTGAATATTATGAACCACCTTTTGAAGAACCGCCGCTATATGGGCGAGTACAGTTATCGTGATGTAGTCAAGGAGGACGGTATTCCGGCGATTGTTCCGAAAGAATTATTTGAACGGGTACAGGAACGGCTGGCGAAGAACAAAAAGGCTCCTGCCCGTCACAAAGCTGAGGACGATTACCTTTTGACAACGAAGCTGTACTGTGGGAAATGCGGCTCCTTTATGGTGGGAGAAAGCGGCACAAGCCATACAATGAAAGTACACCGTTATTATCGCTGTGTGAATACCAAGAAAAAGAAGCTCTGCGACAAGAAAGCGGTCAAGAAAGATTGGATTGAAGATTTGGTTGTCAACTATACCATGACAGCAATTATGAATGATGAAGTCATGGAACGGCTGATTGATACGCTGATGGAGTTGCAGAAGAAAGAAAGCACCGATCTGCCCCTTTTGAAAAAGCAGCTTGCAGAAACGGAAAAAGGTATTAACAATATGCTCAACGCCATTCAAGCAGGGATTTTTACCCCGTCCACTAAGCAAAGACTGGGCGAGTTGGAGGAAACCAAGAGTCAGCTTGAAGTCAGCATTTTGCAGGAGGAAATGCACAAGCCCCTGCTTACAAGAGAACAGATAGCATTTTTCATTTACCGTTTCCGCAAATTTGATGTGACAAAGCGGGAACAGCGGCAAAGACTGATTGACAGTTTTGTAAATGCGGTGTATCTTTATGAGGACAAGATAATCCTTACTTTCAACTATAAGGACGGCTCTAAGACTATCACATTGGCGGAGGTTGAGGGTTCGGATTTATCCGTACTCGGTGCACCACCATCGCAAGGGTCGAATTTGATTCTTGCGATTTTGTTTTACATTGACGTTACTCGTTTTTTAGGTGACAAATGCTATAACAATATCCATTTAAAAAGATGTATACTGAATAGGAGTTAAAATGATGTGGTGGAAAAAGAAAAAGGATCATTCAGATGAATTAAAAGAAATACATTGTGAGATAGAGTTTAATCCAATTAAAGATGAGGATGAGGCCATTGCTCTTTTAAACCATATGAACAATCCAGAAAAATATCCAGATCCAAGCCAAGAAAAAGGCAAAAAAAATGGTGTAGCGTGTACAAATATACACTGCTCATCTTGTGATAACGGATATTATGTAAGACGGACAGGTCAGTATGGAGATTTTTTTGGTTGTAGTAAATTCCCGAAATGTAAGAATACGAAAAGCATATCTGATATTACATATTCATTATTGAAAGAGAATGGAATTAATATCTATGAAGTAGAAAAACCTTGTTGGAAGTGCAAGAAGCATATAAAAATAAGAAGCTATTTTCCTCAGATTGATTTAATGATGGTTGAGCCTTCCTTGGCCGGCATAGGAAATTTATATGCGGTTAAACTTTCCGTCATTCCAACGCTTGATGAAATATTATCTCAAAAATATAACACCATACGTGTAAAGGAAAGCAAAAAAGCTGGTTTTTCTTATATGGCTAATATTTGTCCTCATTGCGATGCCCTGCAGGGGAGCCAAATGACATTGTGCGATGTATATGACTTTTTAGAAGAGCGTTTAAGAAACCAAGAAATATCTCCGTATCTTATAGATAAGATTGTTGTCGATTCTAAAATAATTCCAAAAGAAATATGGGATGAAATTATTAAGCAAGTTTTAAAACAATAATTTATTATGCATGTATTTCAAACGATGCATATCGTTTTTTAAAAAGTACTTTGGAAGGATGGTTTTTGGCGTATTGCTTTTTAATGAAAAATATTTTATATAGGAGGATCCATATGATTTTAAGGGGAATTGGTGTTAGAATTTTGGCGGATGATGTTCCGACTTTATATGATTTTTATTCTGAAAAATTAGGTTTTAAAGTTACTTGGGGCGACCGAAACGGGCAGTATGTTTCATTTTCAGAGCCGGACAATGACAGGGTTGCTTTCGCAATCTTTTCAAAATCAGGTATGAAAGAGTATCAAGGTTATACGCCGCCTGACGGCCAGAAGAAATCCGACCAGGTGGTGTGCTGCACAAGTTTTGATGATGTGGATGCGATTTACGAAGATCTTAAAAACAAAGGGATAGAGTTTATGGGAGAACCGCGTAATATACCCGAATGGTATATGCGTTGTGTGTATTTCAGAGATCCCGAAGGAAATTTAATTGAACTTTCCGGTCCGATGAAATAAGTTACTAGTATAGGTTTTGCCAAAAAAGGTTGATACAGCATGAATTGCTGTATCAACCTTTTCTGATTATACTACCTGAACGGATCTATAGCTACCATTCTACAACAGATTCCAAAATAATTCTTGCCCCCAATTTAAACCCATGGATAAAGTTTTCAACTGCGGTATTTCCATCCACTTCGCTTTGGGCATTCACAAGGTCTAAAAACAGTTTTCGCTCCTTACCCTCTAATAATTTCAATAATACTTCCTCATTCCCGTCTACCACCTGTTCTACTTTCTGCAACCTCGGATTCTCGTTGCTTATGTTTGGCTGAATTTCTCCAAAATATAAATCTTCCAATACCCGTTTCATAACTAAACCCCTTTTAATTTAGTCACAACCACTTGAAAAACATGGGCACATAGTGTAGAATATTTATGTACTCTGTCTTTGGGCAGTTGTGCAGTGGGAAGTGGTGGAGTGTTCGCAAGACTATACACCGCTTCCTTTATTTTTGTTTCAGTTCCTCATACAGCGTTTTAATGCTCTTTCGTATTGTTTCTGAACGATTTGCATTCAAACTATCCTGACAATAATGAAGTTGTTCAAATGTTTCTTTATCAACTCTTGCCTTAACTTCAATTTCTAAAGGCTTTTCTGGATGAGGTCCTGGCTTTTTTCGTGCCATTCTTCACATCACCTCCTAACTCTAGGCACAAGTTAATTATATAACTTGTGCCTAGAGTTGTCAAGATTTATTTTATAATGGTGGTTCTGCCCTGTGATACGCTCAAAAGCTTACTAATAAAAGGCCCGCTTTTCAATTATCTTGAAAAGCGGGCCTTTCTGTTGTTTTTTATTTGCGGAAGCGGCAGAACAGATAGATGGAGAGCCTATCCATTTGCGAAGTCGTCTACCAGTTCAAACATGGCGTTCACATTCAGCAAACCGCCGGTGAGTACCCTGCCGGCAAGATACGGAATTTTGACTGCGCTGGATAGAATAATATTTTTCAAATCCAGTGTAGACAGATCAGGCCGGTAGGCTTTCAATAAAGCCGCCGCGCCGGCCACGTGCGGGGCGGACATGGAGGTTCCGTTCTGGGGGCTGTACTCGCCGTGTAACCCGAGGCTTAGAATATCGGTTCCGGGCGCGGCGAGGTCAACACTATCCGCCCCGTAATTGGAAAAACGGGCCAGGGTGTCGTCCGGGGCTGTTGCCGCAACGGAGATAATATTGTCGCTGTCATAGGAGGCGGGGTAAATTGGATCGATTTCATTATCTGCGCCATTGTTCCCTGCCGAAGCAACGAATAATCCGTTATATTGGTCTACCGCCTGCTTCAAAGCCCTCGAATAGGCGCGCCCGCCCCAGCTGGCGTTGAGAATGGGGATATCGAATTGGTTTGCAAAATGAATAGCGGCGATGGCGGAAGCGATATCGAGGCCAAATTTCATGGAAACGACTCTCACATCCCAGCAAAGCCCCGTAACGCCGATTCTGTTATTTCCTACGGCTCCGATTGTCCCGGCCACATGGGTTCCGTGCCCGTTTGTATCTATGGAATGATGGCTGTTGGAAGCAAAGTTCCACCCATTGTCCAACCGTCCGTTTTGGGAAACCCACATATTTTTCCTTATGTCCGGGTGATGGTAGTCTATGCCGGTGTCGATCACGCCAACCGCAACCTCGCCGCTTCCGGTTGAATAGTTCCACGCCAGGGGCGCTTCAATTTTTTGCATCCCCCAAAGCTGCCGGTAAAGCGGGTCGTTGGGAATCAGGTGTAGTTCCTCCAAGTAATCGGGTTCCGCATAAACCACGTGCGGGTTGGCCGACAGCGTTTCAATCGCGTCGGCTACGGCCGCTGGCTCCTTGCTTTTTAGATAAATGAGTATGATATCTCCCGCGCCGTCCTCTCCTTCTCCCATATCCGAATGGAACAGTACCTCTGTTTTTTCATAATCTAACCCGTCCCAAACAGGATCATGTCCTGACGGGGCGGGAGGATCGATGTTTTTATGTAAGGCAGCGATTACCTTTCCTGTTTCGTAAGCATTGTCCTGAAATCCATCCTTCATGCCATATCCCCCTTTTTTGTTTATTTTATGAATGGTATCTTCATTTTGCTACCGGGGGATAAATGGGTAAAGTCGGTTGCCGTTCGGGTGAACGCAAATATGAAACTAGCGGAAATAAACAGCGCGGTTATTACTACGTTACCGGGGGTAGTGTTTATTTCCGATAAACGCGTCTTTTTTCAGCAGGCGTTTTCATATGAGAATGTTATTGAATTTAAACTGCATCAAATCCACTCTGTTGGATCAAAAAACAATGGTATAACAGGGGGACATATTTCATTTTGCACAGCAAAGGTGAGGGTTGACTTCTTAGTAGATTATAGGCAGGCGATCGTGGAAGAAATACGGCGTGTTTTCATTCAGGCAATAGCGAATGCAGACGATACCCTGGGGAATCCGGAGGAACGAAGCAATGACTCTCAAGCAGCGTCTCAGAATAAAGTAGTTGCATGTCCTGGCTGCGGGGCAACGAATATCGTTAGGACCGGTTGTGTCGGGCAGTGTGAATATTGCCGGAGATATATTGAATAAAATCATTTGATTGAAAAACACAAAAGCAGCACTTCTGTAAAGAGGTGCTGCTCAGACTGCCGGCAAACCAGCTTTTTTGACCAGATTTAGGGGCTTTCCGTCTGACTTCACAGACGGCAAGCCCCGGTGTTTCTAAATTTTTGCCCTATTTTTAATCCTCTTTGACCAGCCCGCCAAAAAATTTTGCCATCAGCGGGATATAGGTCACGAGAAATACCCCTGCCGCCATGATCAGGGCGGGCTTTTTTCTCTTCTTCGGGACGGCCAGGCCGATCATGGTTCCCACGGCGCACAGGCAGAATTTGAGGGCCGCCATGTCGCGTACCGACATTCCCTTCATGTAGCGTTGCGCGTAATCAAACAGCTTATTCATTTGATAACACCCTCTTTCCATCACAGTATAGCACATTCCACGGTTATGTTCAATAGTATACGGCAGATCCGCTGCAGATTTTTTGAGACACTGGGAGAATTTTATTTCCCGGGAAATAGTACCTATCCCCCCAAAACAGGGCGTTGACCCACAGGTCAAATGGGTGTATAATGGGTAAAAAACTGCGGGGTGTGTGGTATGGAGGTCAGGAAAAATATTGCCTACGGTGAGGAGCCGGAACAGTTGCTTGACGTTTATATGGCGGAACGGGCAGATAAAACACTGGTGTTTTTCCACGGGGGCGGACTGGAGTCCTGTACCAAAGAAGAGAATGCGGATGCCTTCCGGGTGATGGCACAAAACGGCGTCAATGTTGTGTCAGTGGAATACCGGATGTACCCTCGCGTCGGCTATCCGGATTTTATTGAGGACGGCGCGCGGGCGGTAGGTTGGGTATCGCGGAATGCGATCACCAAGGCGTCGAATCATGCGATCGCCAAGGCGTCGCGGATTGCAAAGGAGCAGGGGTTGCCACTCTATGTCGGCGGTTCGTCCGCCGGGGCGTACATTGCGATGATGCTCGCTTTTGACCCGTCCTACCTGAAACCATATGGAATCGATAAAATACATGGCTATATTTTTGACGCCGGGCAGCCGACGACGCATTTCCGTGTACTGAAGGAACGGGGGTTCGACCCGCGCCGGATTGTTGTAGACAGTGCCGCGCCGCTTTACCATGTCGGCACAGTGGGGGAGGTACCGCCCGTCCTGATTCTGGCGGCGGACAACGATATCAGCGGACGGGTGGAGCAGCTTTCCCTGCTTGCAAAAACGCTGGAGGATTTTGGACACAGAAATGTTACCTTCCGGGTGCTGGAGGGATTTTCCCATTGCGGCTACTGCCACGCCGATGACGGGGAGGGGAATCTGTTCTATCCCAAAATCCTGCTCGATTTTTTGAACAGACAGGAATAACAAACCAAAGGGGGCCCACCCGCGTTTTATTGAAAACGCGGGCGGGTCCCTTATTTTTTACCAGGTTTGCAAGCGCGCTGTATATTTGCGGTATTCGGTCGGGGTCATCCCTACGATAGTGCGGAATTTGTTTCTAAAATACTCGGTGTCTGCGATACCGACCATGCGTGCGATTTCGGCAACCGTTTTGTTGGGGTGCGTATGAAGCAGGCAGGACGCGCGGTAAATTCTGACCTGCAGCAGGTATTTCACAAACGAAATTCCCATGTACTCCTTAAACCGCAGGCTCAGGTAGGACACGCTGTAGTTCATCTGCCGGCTCAGGTCGGTCAGGGTGATGGGGGAGGTGCAATTTGCCTGAACGTAATCGATCATATACTGCACGATGTCCGGGCAGGCCACCTGCTCCGCCTGTAATTTTTGTAAATCGCGGTAGATCAGCAGCAGGAGCTGTTCAAGCAGGTTTTTGATCGCCCGCTGATAGCCCACGCCGCGCTTGCTGTACTCTCTGACCAGTTGGGTCATGTACCATAGGGCTTCCCCGTTTTCATCATGGAACACGTATCCGGGCGGGATGCGGATCGGGCGGCTGAGCCTGTCCGTAAACAGATAGCCGTTGAGCAGATCGGTGCGGGAATCGCAGTCCGCCTGCCCGTTCGAAAGCGCGCCGGCCACGAAATCGACCGTTATCGTATGGGTGGGCAGCTGAGCCGCCCCTTGGCTCTGCACCACCGAGTTGCGGTCAAGAAACAGAAAATCTCCCGGCAGCATCACGCATTCGACCCCGTCGGCACACAGCCGGATTTCCCCCTCCGCCACACAGTAGAGCCGGAAGAAATTCATGACCCAGGGGGCCGGCTTCACAACATTTTCCTTTTCCTCCCGGATCGTAAACTGGCTGATCCGTATCTTGTCATACTGATACAGCCACTCGCCCGCGAAATGCCGCGCGCCGTTTATCTTATTGGGAATCTTTTCATAAGGCATACCCATTCCCCTCCGTATGTGGTCTCTCCGTTTTATATTTTTAGTATATCGTAACCATACCTGCTTGTCAATCTTTCGCCTGTTGAGTATGAAAAAAAATGTCGTCTAAATGCAAAAATTCGTCTGCTTTTGTGAAGTCCCCCTTTGCTTTATAATAGAAATGGATCCGAATTGAAAAAAGGAGGAAGGAACATGCGTAAACTAATCGGCTTGATGACCATTTTCTGTTTGACAGTGGGATTGCTGCAGGGTACAGCGTTTGCAGAGGGGTATGACTCGGCGTAATTGAGGGAGACTACGCGACCCAGGGGCAGTATGTGGACCTGACCGGGCAGACCGGACTTTCCTACACCTCGTCCAACGAGGCTGTGGCGGATGTGGACGCAACCGGTTTTTTGACCGTCCACGACTACGGCATTACCACCGTGACGGTGACCGATGGCAAAACCACCGCAAGTATGCTGGTGACGGTGACGGCGGAGGGCTATTTGGGAGACGGTGCCGGTAAGACGCTGTTTGACAGCGATTCCGGGTATGCCTTCAACGATAAGGTGGTGCGGGAGACCGAGCTTGTGCGCCGTGGGGACGGCGCGGCCAAAGCGGCCGAGGGCGTGACCGGCGCGGTGACCTATAACACCCTGTCCAACCGCTGGGCGCCGGCGGCGGGTTCGTCGATCATGGCGGAGATTTGGGTGTACGATCCCGGCAAGACCGACGCGGGAACCTGGACGGCGGGCAGCCGGTTCAATATCATGGACAACTGCGCGAGCGACATCATAAATACCTGGGGACGACCCGACCTGACCATCGGCGGCGACACCGGCATTGGGGAGTTCGGCCCGGTCTATAATATACCGCGCTACCGTGTGGGGCAGAACGACACGGCGGCGCCCCAGAGGACAAAGGGGTGGCACCAGTTTGTGATGATCCTCTACAACGACGGGACGATCGGCGAGGAAAAGATGTCGGACGGGAAGGTGATCGACCAGATTAGGCTGGCAAACAACTTCCGGTTGTTTGTCGACGGGCAGGAGGTAGAGATAGAACGGCTGCCGAAGGACGCGCTGCGTTCTGTGGCGGCGGGCTTTAAGATAAATTGTACCCAATGGCCGGTGGACGACGCGAGCCAGAGGCGTTACATTGAACTGAAGGACGCGAAGGTAACCGGCAACGCGATGGTGGGCGAAACGCTGACCGCAAGCTACCAATATATCAACACCATGGAATTAAACCGGCAGGATGAGATCAAGTGGTATCGTGCCGACAGCGCAAACGCGGACGACTGGGGTGCGGCCATCGGCACGGGAGAGAGCTATACCCTGACCGAGGCGGATGCGGGGAAATACATCAAGGCCGAGATCAGCGTGACAGCGACCGAGACAAATGCCAGCACCCGCATGACCGAGAAAACCACCACCTCCAATCGTTCGGCGGTGACGGCAACGCCGGTAGCGGGGGAGGACGCAACCATTACCCTTGCCTATAACAGCGCGGACGGTTCGGTTGCGGCGCAGGGGTTAACAAACAATCAGATTACCGTACCCTATGGGAACGCGGTGACCTTCACCGTTACGCCTGCGGCGGGCAAACGTTTCCAAAAAGCGGTGTTCGGGGATGTTATCATCAACAGCCTGTCGGCGGAGAACAGCTTTACTCTGGAAAATATCACTGCCTCCGGCACGCTCAGCATTGCCTTTGAGGATATTCCGCAGACCGAGCCGCAGCTGGTCGCGGGCGCATCCAGCCTGGCAACCGACCCGGCTTACCAGCCGAAGGACGAGCTGGGCAACCCGCAGGGCGATCCGGTCAAATCGGCGGTGCTGTTCGCAAAATTCAGCGCGGGATATGGGTATAACGTCGAGTACGGCGTCAAGGTAGAGCTGCCCGACGGCAGTTCCCTGCATCTGCCCGGCGTGACCGATCTGGACGGCAAATACGGCGTGCGGGTCTACGGACTCCCGCTTGACGAGGTGGAGTATTATATCCTCACGCCTTATATCCGCTACGGGCTGCCCGGACAGCCTCTGGGGGACTATCTCTACGGTACGCCCTGCCGGGTGGAAAACAGCTAAAGCCACAACAGGAGGTTAAAAGATGAGAAAGAACAGCTATGTTTTAAAGATAAAAAGCCTTGCATTGCTGCTGTCTGTCGCATTGCTTTTTGGTATGGCGGCCCTGCCTGTCCTTGCGGTTGAAGATCAGGCGGGCTACACCGCCTATTATGTCGCCCCGGACGGGGACGACCAAAACTCCGGTACTTACGACGCGCCGTTTGCGACATTGCAGGCGGCGCAGGAAGCCGCGCGGGAAACCACAGGCCGGGTGGTGGTCAACCTGCGGGAGGGAACCTACCGCTTTACCGAATCCCTCGCCCTGACGGGGGAGGACAGCAACACCACCTACCGAGCCTACATGGATGAGAAGGTGGTGTTCACCGGCGCGGACGAGCTGCCCTCCCAACAGTTTGCCAGGGTGACGGACGACGCGGTGCTTTCGCGTATCGTGGACAAGAAAGCGCGGGAGTTCATTTACGCCATTGACTTAAAAGCGGCCGGTATTACCGACTATGGAACCCTTGCGCCGCACGGCAACGGGGAAAAAGAAATCGTTTACGATCCCGCCCTGTTTGTGGATGGGGAGCGGCTGAGCCTGTCGCGCTATCCAAACGAGGGGTATCTCACGACTGGGAACGTCGCTGAGGCGGGCACGGCGCTTACCAAGGTGGATGAAGCCAAGGAGATCAGATATTCCAAATTTGAGGTAACCGATACCCGCCTGAAAAACTGGGACAAAGCGGAGGAAATCTGGGCGTTTGGGTATTTCATGCACGACTGGGCGGAGTCGAACATACCCGTTCAAATAGAGGGGAACACCGTGACCGCCAAACACCCCACCTATGCCGGTGTTGTCAGCAACCGCAGGCTCTATTTCTATAACCTGCTGGAAGAGCTTGACCAGGCGGGCGAGTACTACCTCGACCGCGCAAGCGGCATTCTCTATTTGTATGCGCAAACGTCCCCCGCCGCGAGCAGCGTCCAGTTTGCCACCTTTGCCAAACCGTTTATCACAATGGACGGCTGCGAGGATGTGGCAATCAAGGGGATCGCGTTCGAAAAGTCGGTCAGCAAGGGGATCGTAGGTACAGACACAAAGAACGTAACGGTGGCGGACTGCGAGTTTTCCGGCATCAGCGACGGGGTCGTCAGCATCCTGCAATCTTCCGGCTGCACCGTGGTGGGCAACCATGTCCACGACGTGGGCTCGTTTGGCATCCAGTTAGGCGGGGGCGACCGGGTCACCCTTACGCCGGGGAACAACGTGATCGAAAACAATCTGGTCGAGCATTTTTCTCAGGTCAAAACGACCTATTCGCCCGGCGTTGAGATCGTTGGCGTCGGAAACGCCATCCGCAACAACGAAATCTGCCACGCGCCGCATTTTGCCATCGTGTACGGCAGCAACGACAACGTGATCGAATACAATGACATCCATAACGTCTGCACCGACACGGCGGATTCCGGTGCGGTCTATATCTGCCGCGATTGGACGGCCCGCGGCAACGAGATGCGCTATAACTATTTCCACGACCTGCAAATGATCGATACCAACACCGGTATGCAGATGCAGGCGGTGTATCTGGACGACCAGCACAGCTCCACCAACGTGCACGGCAACATCTTTTATAAGGTGGATTCGGTCGCCTTAATCGGCGGCGGGCGGAATAATACCTTCCAATATAACATCATGCTCGAATGCGCCAAGCCGTTGGTGCTGGACGAACGAGGAACCAATTGGCAGGCGGATGCGGTCAAGGCGGGCAGCTCTTTTCGCAACATCCTCGACAGCCTGCCCTATCAAGAGGGCGTCTGGGCGGAGAAATATCCTGAGCTCGTCAATATCCTTGACGATGAGCCCGGCGTACCGAAATACAACGTGGTTTCAGAAAATGTGGAATACAAATCGGCGGGCTACCAGATTGCTCCATCGGCCCAGGCGAGCGGGCGGTTTGAAAACAACATTGAGCTGTCTAACACCAAAGCCTTTGCCGACTATAAAAATAAGAACTTCACCCTGTTGCCAGACAGCGAAGTTTTTGAAAAAATACCCAGTTTTGAACCCATTGATTTCGGCCGCATCGGCCTGCGGAACGACGAGGTCAAAGAAATGGAACAGCAGTCCGTAATCCTTTCGGTCGGTTCACCCCGGGCGGTTGCCAACGGGGAGAGGACGCTGGTGGATACGAATAACCTTTCGGTTGTTCCCCAGATTTTGGAAGGACGCACCCTGGTTCCGGTCCGCTTCGTAGCGGAAAGCCTCGGCGCGAAGGTGGACTGGGAGGAGCGGACCCAGACTGTACGCGCCACGCTGTCCGGCCGGACAGTAACGCTGGCTTTGGGCAGCGACAGCATGACGGTGGACGGCAAACCCGTGCCCCTCGACGTGCCCGCCCAAACCCTGCACGACCGCACCATGATTCCCCTGCGCGCGGTAGCCGAAGCGTTTGGGAAGCAGGTGTTCTGGGATGAGAAGGGCCTGATCGTCATTAATGAACAGCAGGAGCAGGAGTACGACAGCTTCACGGTAGACGCCCTGCTCCGCGCGGTCAGCATGGACTAAAAAGAAGCAAAGGAAATGGTACAATCGGAACAGTACAAGTGAAACGGCATAAGCAATTTTAAAATGGGAGGTAAGGAGAATGAATGGAAGATGGAGAAAGACGCTCAGCTTTATCGTCGCCTTGTGTATGCTTTTGGGATTAATGCAAGGCGTGGCATTTGCAGAGGGGTATGACTATATAAGCTTGGGGTACGCCGACTCGGTGTACGTCAAAACGCAGGATACAACGCCGCGCCAGCTAAAGGTAGTCGGCGTAATTGAGGGAGACTACGCGACCCAGGGGCAGTATGTGGACCTGACCGGGCAGGCCGGACTTTCCTACACCTCGTCCAACGAGGCTGTGGCGGATGTGGACGCAAACGGTTTTTTGACCGTCCATGACTACGGCATTACCACCGTGACAGTGACCGACGGAACCACCACGGCGAGTATGCTGGTAACAGTGACGGCGGAGGGCTATTTGGGAGACGATGCCGGCAAAACGCTGTACGACAGTAATTCCGGGTATGCCTTCAACGATAAGGTGGTGCAGGAGACCGAGCTTGTACGCCGTGGGGACGGCGCGGTCAAAGCGGCCGATGGCGTGACCAATGCGGTGGGCTATAACACGTTGTCCAACCGTTGGGCGCCATCGGCGGGTTCGTCGATCATGGCGGAGGCATGGGTGTACGACCCCGGCAAAACCGACACGGGAACCTGGACGGCGGGCACGGTGTTCGATATCATTGATAACTGTGCGGGTGACATTGCATCGGCGTGGGGACGGCCCGACCTGACCATCGGCGGCAACGGCTTTGGAACGATCGGTGTGGCGTATGACACGCCGCGCTACAAGCTGGCGGACAATGAAACAACGACGCCTCAGAGGACAAAGGGCTGGCACCAGTTTGTTATGATTCTTTACAACGATGGGATGATCGGCGAGGAAAAGATGTCGGACGGGAAGGTGATCGATCAAATCCGGCTGGCAAACAACTTCCGGTTCTTTATCGATGGACAGGAGGTCGAGACCTCAAAGCTGCCCCGAAACGCGCTGCGCTCTGTAGCGGCGGGCTTCCAGCTCAAGCTGGGCGCATGGCCGGTGGATGACGTGAGCCAGAGGCGGTACATTGAGCTGAAAGACGCGAAAGTAACCGGCAACGCGATGGTAGGGGAAACGCTGACCGCGAGCTATGAATATATCAACACCATGGAATTAAACCGGCAGGATGAGATCAAGTGGTACCGGGCCGACAGCGCAGACGCAGGCGACTGGGGTGCGGCGGTCGGAACGGGAGAGAGCTATACCCTGACCGAGGCGGACGCGGGGAAATACATCAAGGCCGAGATCAGCGTGACAGCGACCGAGACAAATGCCAGCACCCGCATGACCGAGAAAACCACCACCTCCAACCGGACTGTGGTATTTGACAAAAAGATTATGGCGGAGCAGGCCATCCCGCAAGTGCAAAACCTTGCCATCACCGGTACGCCCGCCATCGGAAACCAGCTCACCGCCACCTATGACTTCGTGTGCGAAGGCGCGGAAGAGGGAGATTCCATCATCGTCTGGGAGGTATTCCGCGACGGAAAATGGAAGCCAATCGAGGGCGCGGATACAAAAAGCTACTATATTCCTGTAGAACACAACGGCGCGCAGCTGCGCGTAAAGGTAACGCCGTATGACGAAAACGGCATCTTTGGCGAGACGGTGGTTTCCGCCCCCGTGACGGTGGAACGGGAGACGATCGACAGCCTGGAGATCTTTGTCGCCCAATACGGCGACGACCAAAACCCCGGCACGGCCGCCGCGCCGATCAAAACCATCGAGGCGGCCCGGCAGCTTGCCCGAAACTACAAGCAGGGGTTCGGCGTGCCGATCAACATCAACATCCGCGGCGGGGAGTACCCCCTGAGCGAGACCTTTGCCTTGACGGCGGAGGATTCCGGTACGGCGGAGGCCCCCATCACCTGGCAGGCCTATAACGATGAGAAGGTCGTGTTCACCGGCGGCAAAAAGGTGGAGCCGAACAGAATCACAAAGGTGACCGACGAAAAGATACTTGGACGGGTGCTTGACGAGTTTGCCAGAACCAAGCTGATGCAGATCGATCTAAACGGTGTGGTGGACGAGCTTGAGGAGATTCCGATGTACAGCTGCACCAAAAACCTCGATTACCGCCCGACCCAAATCTACATCAACGGTACGGCGCTCGGATATTCCCGCTGGCCGAACAACGAGGAAGGCAGCGCATGGTTGCGCATCGGCGGCAACATCAACACCGAGACCGAGAATTACACCTTTGACTACCTGGACGAAACCGACCGGGCCAAGCTCTGGTCGGCAGAGGCGTTCGACGATCTCTATATCGACGGCTATATCAACAATTATTTCTCCAACGAGATTTGGAAGGTACAGGATATCGATATCGAAAACAAGATCATCACCGCGCCCACCGGGTCAGCCAAGCCGGCGGCGGATCACCGGCTGTACTTCTTCAATCTGATCGATGAGATCGACCAGCCGGGCGAGTCCTACATCGACCGGGAAAACAAGATCGTCTATTTTTATCCCCCGGCGGATATGGACACGGCGGACGTTCACGTCTCCACCATGACCGACACGATGGTTACCCTGTCCGGCGTATCCTACGTGAACTTTAAGGGGCTGGATTTCGAGTGCACACGCGGGGATGTAATCACCGGCACCGACTGCACAAATATGACCTTTGATGATCTGACCATCGCCCACATCTCGGGTAATGCGATGAACGTTGTAGGTGGCAGCAGAGTTACCAACCTGGCGCTGGTCAACTCACATGTCTACGACATCGGCTTCAAGGGGATTACTCTGGACGGCGGCTCCTGGGCGCCCTACACCGCATCGGGCAACCGGGTGGAAAACTGCCGCATCCATAGCTGCGGACGGATTTTTAAGGCGTATGCCCCCGCTATTGCAGGTGTCGGGATGGACGGCGAGATCAAAAACAACAAGCTCTACGACTCCGACCATATGCTTGTCGGCGCGGGAACCGGAACGCAGATTCTCAACAACGAAATCTACAACGCCGTGCTCCAGTCCTCCGATATGGGCGCGATCTACTGGGGCCGCGGGGTGTATACCATGGGCAACACGATCAAATACAACTATTTTCACGACATTGGAAACATTTATGGCGGGTACGGCCAGCAGGCCATCTTCTGGGATGACTTCGCCACCGGGCCGGAGATTTACGGCAACATCTTCTACCGTGCCACCGCGCAAAACGGCGGCACCGGACAGAGCTTCGCCATTAAGACCAACAACGGCGCGTTCAGCCGGGTGCATAACAATATCTTTGTGGAAAACCCGACGGCGGCGTTCTTCCAGTTCAACTCCGACGATAATTTCAAATGGCCCAGCCGCGGCAAATGGTGGTTGTGGGCGGTATCGGCCAGCGATTACAACAGCGACATGATGAATTATTACCACTTAAACGCAAACCTTCAAATCGATAGCTGGGCGGAACGCTATGCCGGTACGCTTTGGCAGCCGCTGACCGACCACTCGCTGTTCCCAGCGGAGGCTCTCGCAAAGGTACGCGAGCTGGACAAAGCGGGCGATAAGGAGGGCCTGATCAAGCTGGCCAACCAATACGCGCCGGAGGGCACCAACGATTTTTATAACAATGTCCTAGTAAACATCAAGCAGGGCGGGAACGGTTGTATCGGAAATGTGGATTCCTACGACCTCTTCCGTTCCGACGATACGTCGATCTTCAAAGCGTACGGCTCCGATTTCGGCCTCACGTCCGCGGGGCTGGCCGAGGTCAACAAGAGCATCGAGTTTGAAAACATCGACATGAGCACGATCGGCCTGCGCACCGCTGTGGGAGGCACGGAGCCGACGGTTGCAAACCTGTCCATAGCGGGCAACAAGGCCGCCGGAGGCGTAGTCAGGGCCGACTATGATTTTGTCGATCCGGATGGGGATACCGAAGGGATCAGCAAAATATCGTGGTATACGGTGGACAAAAAGGGCAAGCTCACCCCTCTTGGGAAGCACGGCCGAGAGCTAAAGATCGAGAAAGACTGGGAAGGGATGAAGATAAGCTA
>CABSMD010000037.1 GCA_902478725.1 uncultured Clostridia bacterium | reverse complement strand
CAAGCGCACCGTCGAACAAAACCCGTCTCTCTTTTCCACCATCGACCGTAGCTTCCACAAATGAGATATGGAAGTTTCCTATCTGTTCAAGCCACTGGTCAGAGCGCAGGAAATAATCCGTGTCGTCCACAGCCATGACGATATCAAGGTCGGAATACTCGTCCGCCGGATAGTCTTCCCTGGCCTGGGAACCGATAATCAGTGCGGCCCGCAGCCTGTCCTCCTGTTTTCCCCATTCGGTCAAACGGTGAATGATTCCATCATACCTGCCCATCCTATCAGGCCTCCTATTCTGTTAAGGCAAACGCGCGGACGGGACTGCCGTCCCCACCCGTGAGCTTCAGCGGTGCGGCATAGATGGTAAAATCACAGCCACTGCCGCAGGATGCCGCCCTATCTTGCTGTACCGCAGCGAGCCGGTCAAGGTTTGCCAGTGTTTCGATGACCGCCACGCCCCTGCCCAGCACCAGCCTGTGAAGCTCACCATTGGTATAACGGTTATCGATTGAGGGGGTGTCCATCGCGATTGCCCTGACACCCTTTTCCAGTAAAAGTCCTGCCGCCTCCATGGTCAGAGCCGGGTATTCGGTAAAAAAGTCTTCCGTTCCATAGCGCTCCTGCCAATGGGTATAGAGTACAAAAACAGCATCCTCCGGCATCCCCGCAAGCTCGTCCGGGGACAGGGTGAGAAGCGGGCCGCTGCGATACTCCTTCTCCACCAAAAAGCCCTGACCCATACAGTTTTCCAACGGAAAAACATCCGTCGTCTGCCCATCCGGGATAAAGTGGAAGGGCATATCGATATGCGTTCCGGTATGGGTGCCGAAATCCAGCCGTGAGATGTGGCATTTCCCACTCTTCGGGCCGGAAGCGTCCGAAATGGTCACAGATGGGTCGTTTGGGTACACCCCCATGCCGGTATGGATGGGATAAGACAGGTCAATCAACATTTTTTCCATCCTCCTTTTGAAAGACAAACATCCTGCATGGAGAAGAACAAGGCGATAACGCAATAGTCATTCTAATCGTCCTCCTTTTGATAGGGCTTTAGCACCGCTTCCGCACAGCGCACGCCGTCCGCCGCCGCGGACAGGATGCCGCCCGCGTAGCCGGCTCCTTCCCCGCATGGGTAGAGGCCGGGCAGGGATATCGATTGCAGGGTTTCGTCGCGCGCAATTCGCACCGGAGAAGAGCTTCGCGATTCCACCCCCGTCAGTACCGCGTCGTAACGGTCAAAACCGGGCAGACGGCGGCCCATCTCCGAAAGCCCCCTGCTTAAAGGCTGATAAATTGCATCCGGCAGGCACTCGCGCAGGTCACACAGCGTCACGCCGGGCTGGTAGGTAGGCTCGATCTCTCCCAGTTGGCGGCTTGGGACGCCTTTTATAAAATCCCCCACCAGCTGCGCCGGGGCTCGGTAGTCTCCGCCCCCCAAGGCGAAAGCGGCGTGCTCCAGCCTGCGCTGAAACGCCACACCGTCGAGTGCGCGGGCAAACGCCGGCACGCCGACCAGCACCGCACTGTTGGCGTTAACGCCGCCGCGCGCGTGGTAACTCATCCCGTTGGTCACCACACCCCCTTCTTCGCTCGCGGCCGCCACAACCTGCCCGCCGGGGCACATGCAGAAGGTATAAACCCCGACCCCCTGTCCGCCTTGCGGCCCCGCGCCCTGTCGCCCAGCGCTCCACGGCGACGGGTCACCGCAAAGTGGGGCGGAATGCGAATACGGCAGATGTACCGCGAGCTTATAATCCGCCGCGCCGAGGCGCGGGATAGCGCCGCCGTGTTGTACGCGGTCGATCTCTGACTGCAGGTGCTCGATCCGCACGCCGACGGCAAACGGCTTGGAGGACAGGGCAATGTTTTGGTTTACAAGGCTTTGGAAGGTATCCCGCGCGCTGTGGCCGATCGCCAGAATCACGGCGCGGGTCTCCCATTCCCGCACCCCATCGGGAGTCATGGCACGAACGCCGGTGAGGCGGCCATTCTCGCTCAAAAGGCCGTCCAAGCAGGTTTCAAAGCAGACGGTACCGCCCAGAGAGAGAATCCGCTGCCGTATGCCTTTGACGGCGCCGAGGAGCAGATCGGTTCCGATGTGGGGCTTATTGAGGTAAAGGATTTCCTCCGGCGCGCCGTATCTGACAAGGGTTTGCAGGATATAGTCCCGGTAGGGGCTTTTGGTGCCGGTGGTCAGCTTGCCATCGGAGAACGCCCCTGCGCCCCCTTCGCCGAACTGGACGTTTGAAGCGGGCTGCAAGCGGCCTGTTTTCCAAAATGCTTCCACATCCTGCCGCCGTTCCTCCACCGGACGGCCCCGTTCCAGCAAAACCGGCTCCGCGCCCGCCTCGGCCAATGTCAGCGCGGCAAACAGCCCAGCCGGGCCCATCCCCACCACAACGGGGCGGCAGGGCATGGGAAACACACGGCGCGGCGACCAGCTCCCCGGTGTTACCCGCTTGACGCCGGGAAGGGCGAGGAAACGGGATTCGTTGTTTACCGTAATATCAACCGCGTAAACCAGATGGATTTCATGACGCAGGGCGGGGGGATGGGCAGGCGGGACAACCGGCCTGCCGGACAATTGGGCTGATACACTACGGCATTGGCCCGGCATAGCGGGAATGCGATCCGGCGCGGCGGCGGAACGCTCCGCCGTGCTGTCCGGTTGGACAGGGCCAGGCTGCCCGGACGCGCCAGCGCCCTTCTTGCGGCGCGCATCCACCGACTTTTTCGCAATCCTCCACGCACGGATTTCGTTTGGCCTGACACCCAGTCGTTCGGCGGCCAGGAGAGGAAGCACATCCTCGTTTTGAGACAACGATAATTTTATGTTCTCGACCCGTATCATTTTACCGCCCCCTCCCCCGCCAAAATCCCGGTTGACCACGCCCATTGCAGGTTATAACCACCGCACTCCCCGTCCACGTCGAGCACCTCGCCGCAGGCATACAGGCCGGGCACCAGGCACGAGGCCATCGTCCCCGGGTCAAACTCCGCAGGCACGGCGCCGCCGGAGGTAACCTGTGCATTTTCCCACGGCATGGTTCCGATGACCGGAAAATCCAGATTGTGTATGGTATGGGCCAGTCGTGCGGCATCACACCCCACACGATGCACCAGAAGCTCGCCCACACGCTTTTGAAAGATGCCGGTAAACAGGCCGGAAATGTCTTGGGCAATGCCGGAAACGGCCGGCAAAGGAGAAACGGACAGCCGCGCTATGCGACCGGCCAACAGATTTGGAAGATCCGCAACCTGCGCAAGCAGATCGAGCGATACACACAAATCCTTCCGCCCGGCAGCGGCTTGAGACAGATTAAAAATCGGGATGCCGGACAGTCCATAATCGGTAAACTGCACCTCGCCGTACTCCTGTTTGAGAAGTGTCCTCCCCCCACCCGTGGCTTGATAAAGGCGGGCGTTGGCATAGACCCGGATGCCCTTCATGCCCTTCACCGTCCCGGGTGCGGTTTTAAGCTGCACCAAAGACGGGTACAGCCGGGTAATGGTATGCCCGAAGGAACGAAGCAAGGCATAGCCACTCCCATCCGATCCCAGTGCGGGCGATGCTTTGCCGCCGCTGGCAACGATGACCCGGTCGGCGGAGAGCTCCCGCCCATCGCGGGCGGACAGCACAAAACGGCCGCCCTGCTTTACCACATGGCAAACCGCAAACTCTGTTTCTTCCCGTACAGACAATCCACGAGCAGCCAAACGCAGGGCGTCAAGCACCGAGGAGGCATGGTTGGAATAGGGATAGAGCCGCCCCGCCTCCTCCCGCCAGATGACACCGATGCTTTCAAAAAAGTCCAATGTCCCGGACAGGCCGACCCTGTCCAACACCGCTTTGACAAACGCCACGTCCCCATGGTAATGGACGGGAGAAAGGTCGCGGTTTGCAAAATTACACCGCCCGTTTCCGGTGGCCAGCAGCTTTTTTCCCACCCGGTCCTTTTGTTCCAGCACAACGACCCGCGCGCCCCGCCGCGCGGCGGTAACAGCAGCAGCCAGGCCGGACGCGCCGCCGCCGATGATCGCTACCTTCAAGCAGATCCCTCCTGTATACATTAAACTACTTATAGCATAACACATATGAAAGAAATTTCCCAGCAAAACTTTCCGCAGGCATAAAAAGGGCGGAGAGGCTAACCCCTCCGCCAAGAAAATAAGTTATTTACGCGTCTCCCTTCGATTCTCCAAGGGAAAACTCTTCCTCATCACCATATTCGGTATGGCTTTGCCCTTCGCTGTCCTCATAGGAAACATAGGGCACGAAATAGTAATATCCACCGGTAAAGGCATCCCCGAATACACGGATTCCAAAGATCCCTTCCTGTTTAAAATTCGTATCGTCAGCGTTTTTCGCAGGTAAGTCTATGGGGTCACCCGTACTTCCTTTTTCATTCAGCTTCGCACCCGTTTGGCTGATGGCAGAACCATCCGTTCCGCCGACTACCTCTACGAACAAAACTGCCGAGGGATTCTCTTTCCCATTGTACGGATAGGCTTCGCTGGTATCCACAGCCTTGACCCTAAGAACCCTAGGAGGTTCCGGAATGTCCTCGACAAAGGTTACTGCCAGCGCTTTGTCAGCCGTTACAGAAGAGGCGCTGACGACGAAGGCCCCATCCTGATTGACCATAGGGGTCACGTCATTTCCGCCATAGGTAACAGAGCTTATCTTGTTCCCCTGCGCCGGGGTAATGGTATAGGTCACGCCGAAGTAATCATTGGTCGTTACCGGTTTGGATTCGCCGCTGTTCACGGTGGTTTCCGCGCCGATTGCCGGATTGGTCAGGGCTTTCACCGAACCGCTGCCGGTTACCGACACGGTGTCGGTGTATTCATAGGAATCGGCCACGATTCTGAGGTTATCCATCGCATAGCCCACCTGGAAGCTGGCCATATGTGCTTTGAACGCATCGATTCTCTGCTGCGATTTCAGGAAAGAACAATCATGTCCCAAGGAGTATTGCTTGGGCGTTGTCCCGTCCTCCTCGTAGATATAGCTGTCCTTTATCCGGTTGATCTCCTCCGGATCGGTCACGTCCTCAAAAATCGCCTCATCGCCATAAAAATCGTCACGCGTGAGCGTGAATTTGTAATAACCGCCCCACGTATTGCCTGTTTGTACCTGACCGGAAGCATTCGTGAGTCCGGTGCCTTTTCCGCAGTAAAACTTGTTGTCCGCCATAATCTGCGCGATGGCTGTGCCCAGATTGGTGCGCACGTGATAATAATTCATGGGCGCCTCGCCGCTGAACTGGTAGACGCCGTCCACCAGCGTCCTGGTCGTGCCGAACTTATAGGGGCTCAGCCATGTCGGATCAGAATAGCAGTTATACCAACCGCTTTTGCTTGCCATTTCGTCTCCAGTCAAGGGACTTTTATAAACCTCGTTGCCGGCAACAGCGCTCTCCTTGTTCGGCTCTGTCCACAGGCATTTGGCACTCATCTGCAGAACGCCGTTGCCCCAGCCGACTTTTCCAAAGGCCGTGCCGTTATGGTAAGAGCCGTCAAACATAAACTGATAATTCCTGTTGTTTTCCAGATTGAACTTGGTGTTAAACTGAATCGGCCAGGTGAAAAATTCGGTTCCCCACCGTCCGCCGCCACCATTCCTGCTAAAGGTATAGGTGGCAATCATTTCGATCTTTTCCGGGTTCAGGCGAACGATCACATAATGGTTGCCGTTTTCATCCTCTTCCCAGTCCAAAGCCGCCCCGTCCTGGGTCGTGAAGCCATCGATTCCCGCTTCAAAATCCTCCATATGTACCACAAGCCTTGTGGGAGTCTTTTCTTCCGCCGAAACCGCGGCAAAAGAACAGAACACCATCAGCACCGCCAACAGCAGCGCTACGCTCTTTTTCAAGGTCATCTCCTCCATTCAAATTAGAAAAATCTCTTCTTATTCAGTGTAGCACTTCAAACGGTTTTTGTAAATTGTTTAAAATATATAAAGATATATACACACATATATGCAACATATATAAAAACGCTTTTTCAAACGTTTCTATATTTTGCAAATACGAACGAGCGCGGGGAGGGGAATTTTACTCTAATTCCGCCCGGAACCGGTTCCAGCTCCGCGCAGCCATACAGGGGTTCAACGGAGAATGGTTCTCTTACGGGCAGGGCAAAGAAAAACGACTCCTCCTGTGTCCATTCCCGAAACAGCACCAGATACCCCTCCCCCTCGCCTTCGGCGATAAAGCCGGTGAAGCCCAGGCCGGTGGGGATTTGGCCAACCGGCGACACAAGGCATTGATCCAGCAGGGGACGCTCCTTTTTATAACAGGCAATGATTCGTGCCAAATCCTCCTTGTCCTGCTCCTCCAGCTCGCTCATCTCCATCCAGACAAGCGGATTGGACAACATGACGGAGGCAAACACATAATCCATCCGATAATGAATGGGGGCCAGCGGGTCGTCCGGATAATTCTGCGGGTTGCGCCGCAGGTTAAGCAGCTCAAACTGCATTCGCTGCGCCGGAACATAACGCGAAAGCTCCCACAGGTTACGCAGGGTAGAATGCGGGTAATAGTTGCCCCAGTCGGTGTAACGGTTCTCCACAAACAGCTTGCCATACTGCTTTTGATAAAAATAGCCCCAACGAATTTGGGCGGTAATATCAAAATTGAAGTCCACCGCACCGCCGGTCTCCTCCTGCACGCGGCGCACCATCTTTACCATATTCTGCTCGCTTTGCTTGCTGGTGAATTTGATACCGTCCAGCTTGAAGTACAGCACGCCATAACGATTATAGAGATCGATCAGGGTATTGGCATCGCGCTCCCACTGGCTGTACTCATCCGACAGGTCGGGCGAGAACCATAGACCCAGCTGGATTTTATGCTCCCTGGCAAACAGCACCAGCGGTTTTAAGCCGTTGGGAAATTTGGTAGGGTTGACCGCCCAGAAGTCAGGCCTCTGGTCATAGTATCCCTCACCCCAGGCCGTGGACTTAGCAAGCGCGGAATTGGAGGTCGTGCCGGTCTCCCAGCCGTCATCGATCTGCACCACATCCACACCGAGGCGGTTGGCCTCCTCCAGCTCGCGCAGCATGAATTCCTCGCACACCGCCGCATCCTGATGCCGGTCGCCCCAGGTGTTGGACATGATATAGGTGGGTTGGTGGCTCATCCTTCTATAATACCGTTTATAGGCCCTCTCCCCTTCCCCCGCGGCACACGCGCCGAGGGTAACGTAATAGCAGGGGTAAAAGGTATCCGGCGAGAGGCTTTGATAATCCAGCCCGCTGCCACGCACACCCGCATAGTTGCCTAGGCTCATCAGCATGTCCGCGCCGGAACCGTTCAGCATGGCATGGCGGGTAGGCGCCTCTTTCACGGCAAAAAAGGCGGTTTGATCCAGCGCATTCTCAAAAAAGAACAGGTTACCGCAAAACCGCTGCAGGCCGAAGGAGTAGACAAACTGGGTATCCTCCTTTACCAGGTTATTATGCCGGTCGGTTACATCGAGCAGCTCCACCGTCTTCAACCGCAGGTGCCGGTCAGCAATGGGGAATGCATCGACGGTGTCCGGCTCGGGGTGGATGGTATCCCCGTACTCCTGCAGGACGACGGCGTTTTCATTGCCGGTTTGCTCGCTTTCCGCCAGCTCCGCATTCTGCGCCGCCCCACCCTTAACAAAGAGCTGGGAGGAAATACAGGGAATTCCCTCAAACAGCCAAAAGACCTGCTTTACCTGCGCGCCAGGGCTGGTATAGTTCAATTCGGCACACAGGCCGCCCCCGATGGATCGAAAGGCAACGTCACAGGAGGTTCGGTCGAAATCGAGCACCGGAAGATGGAACTGCACCACCTCGCGCGCAGCCGTCCAGGTCTTGTTATTTTTCTTATCGGTAAACGACACCGAAAGGGGCCGCGCGCCGTCAAAACGGATCACGCGTTCAACCAGCTCGTTGCCGATGGTTAAAAGCTCTCCCTCATAGCGGGCATAGCATGTATGGTTACTCTGTTCCATAGAATCATCTCCTTGCTTTTTTTCCAATTATAACGCAAAAAGGCAAGAAAGACAATAAAAATCGTGCAGGATTTGCTACACATTTGAGCCTGCCGATAAAGACAACATGTTGAAATGGCCCCCGCCTGTGGCGGGGGCCATCTTTTATTCAATCACAATATCCGGTATCGTTGCCGTCGGCGTCGGTGTCGGGGGCGGCGTTGGGGTTGGCGTCGCCGTCACCGGCGGAGGAGCCGGTGTGTTGTTCTTCGGCGGCGGGGTCACGGTTACGGTCGCGTCCACATCGCCTCCGGGCTTACCAGACGGAGAGGCCGACGGTGACGCTGAGGGCGAGCCGGACGGCTCCGCACTCTCCGACGGCGTCGGACTCGGAGACTCCTTATCCTCATCATCCTTGTCCTCATCGTCCTCACCCGGCAGCTTGGTCGATTGATAATAATTCACGCCGGACATCTTCTCAAACCTCTCCACCGGTTTATTCTGGTGCAGCACGTCCATTACCTTTTTCCACACGTTCACACAAACCGCACTGTTGGCAAACCGAGACATGTCGCCGGGCTTATCATACCCAAACCACACTACGCCACAGTAGTACGGCGTATAGCCACTGAACCACAGGTCGATGGTATCGTCGGTCGTGCCGGTTTTGCCCGCCGCGGGCTGGCCATTGCGCAAACGCGCGCCCATACCGGTGCCCCGTGTAACGACACCCTCCATCATATCGGTCATGATGCTCGCCGTCTTCTCACTCATGGCGGTGGTCTGCTCCACCTTTTTCTCCAATATTACATTGCCGTTTCGATCAAGCACCTTCGTATACGAATGCGGCGAATTGTACACACCCTTATTCTCAAACGCGGAATAGGCCGCCGCCATCTCAATCACCGACAAACCGTCGGTCAGGCCGCCCAATGCAAGCGACGATAAAAACTTATCGCTGTGGACGCCGTCGTCCCGCTTTTCATTGTCCACAAGGGATGAAAAATGCAGGTTCTTAGTCATGAAATCATAGGATTTATCCACGCCCAGCTTTTGCAGCACCTTCACCGCTACGGTATTGATCGACTGCTCCAGCGCGTAACGCACTGTAACGTCCCCTTTGAAGCCGGGATAGAAGTTGGTGGGCGACCAGTTGCCGATGGTGATTTTTTCATCTTTTACCACCGTGCCGGGCGTGACCAGCCCTTCCTCAATCGCCGGGGCATACACCCCGATCGGCTTTATGGTAGAACCAGGCTGGCGGAGCGACTGGGTCGCACGGTTTAAGGTCAGGCTGCCTGTCTTTTCCCCACGGCCGCCGACGATTCCCTTGAGCTCGCCGTTATTCGGGTCGAGCACCACCATCGCGCTCTGCGGTTGGGTCTCACCGGGCCCTTTTGAAAAATTCTTATCGTTTAAGTACACCTCTTCCATCGCGCTCTGCACATCAGGGTCGATGGTCGCGTAAATTTTCAATCCGCCGTTATAGAGCAGCTTCGCCGCATAGTTCGGCGCGTAACCCTTCTCCCGCTGGAGGTCGGACAGCACCTCGTCCACCACCGTATCGGTAAAGTAGGACTGACTGCTGCGGCTCCCCGCATTTTCCTCCCCGAATTTGATCTCATAGGCCACCGCCTCGTCATATTCCTCCTGGGTAATATCGCCAAGATCCAGCATCTTTTTAAGCACGACCTTCTGCTTTTCCAGGTTCGCCTCAGGGTTCAGGATCGGGTCATACATGGTCGGGTACTGCGTTATGCCCGCAAGCGAGGCCGCCTCGGCCAGATTCAGCTCGCTGACATCCTTATTGAAATAGACGCTCGACGCCGTTTTTACCCCGTTGCAGCCCTGCCCCAGATAGATTGTGTTCAGATAAAGCTCCAAAATGTCCTCTTTCTCCATCTTGCGCTCCAGCTGCACGGCCCGGAAGATTTCCTTTATCTTACGGGTCGGGGAAATATCGTCGTCCCCGGTGATGTTCTTAATAAGCTGCTGCGTAATCGTACTGCCGCCGTAGCTGTTGTCGCGTTTGAAAACATAGTTGATCACCGCACCCGCCGTACGCTTAAAGTCAAAGCCCGGGTGCGTCCAGAAACGCTCATCTTCAATCGCCACAAACGCATCCTGCACATAGGTCGAGATGTCCTCAATATCCGCCCAAATCCTGTTTTCCTTGCCGGACAGTGTCTGATACTCCATCTCCTGCCCGTTTTCGTCGGTATAGTAGATGAACGACGTAAAGTTCAGGTTGATGTCACTCGTATCGAGTTCGGTGATAAAGCCGGTATCGGTCAGCATCACCGCCCCGATGGTACAGGCTGTCAGCAGGGTCAGGATTATCGTGAATATCAGCAGAAATTTCAAAAATACCTTCGTTGGTCTCTTCATGCTTACCTCCAAAGTGTTCTTCTATTGCATAAGGAATTGCTTATACTATACCATACCTTTTACTGCAACTAAGCAACTCCCTTTTCCTTGAATTACATTTTTATACCGGCAGATACCTTCCTGATGAAAAGTGAGTTGCTTACAATGTTTCATCCTTCTATCGCCTTAAGCAACTCCCTTTTCCTTGAATTACATTTTTATACCGGCAGATATCTTCCTGATGAAAAGTGAGTTGCTTATATTATACCATAGTATACTTGCTTTTTGTTTAAATTTATGTTACAAATATCGTTTTTGCATAAAAAAGGTAATTATGGGCATGATAGGGATTAGCTCCAAAGCCCTGATAAAGGAGGCATTACAGAGTATGAACCGATTGAAAAAAATTTCTTTATTTACTGTTGTCGCGGTCGCGGCCTATTTCTGCTCCAGCTATTTTACCACGCTGTTTTTCCCAAAACCGTCGCCGGAGCCGGTCACACAGGCCGAAATCATCGACTCCGAGCCGGAGCCGACCGCACACGTACAAAAGACTGACAAAAACACCAAGGTTACGATCAAGACCAGCTACAATGGCTGCGGACACAGCGAAACCAAGACAGATCCCGTCCCCTCACCACTCTCCGGCAAACCGGTGGATACGGTCGCGGCTTCCTATACAGGCTGCATTTTTGACCGCTTTGAAAACGACACCATCTTTTTGGTCTGCATCAGCCAGAACAAGTGCGACCACCACTATATCCTAAAGGCCGAAAACAACACTCTACAGGTAGTATACCAAAACGACCCCTCCCGTATCCGGGATGAATACGAATTCTCTCCCTCCCATCTGCCCAAGGAGGAGCTGCAAAAGCTGAAAGAGGGGATCGAGGCCGACTCGGACGCACAATTGTCACGGCTGATCGAGGATTACACCAGTTAGGAATTTTGCCGTATGAACCACCATACAACGGCGACGCCCTCCCCGCATGAACGGGGAGGGCGGTATTGTTTTATGCTAGTTTATCCTATTTTATCGTATTTTCATTCATCCTCCCCGGCATTGTTGTATAATATAAGCAACTCACTTTTCATCAGGAATATATCTGCCGGTATATAAATTTCATTCGGGGAAAAGGGAGTTGCTTAGTAGCAGTAAAAATTTATAGTACAATGCAATCCGAGGTGAGGACAATGCTTGAAAATTTACGAAAATTACGGGAAGAGAAAGGGCTATCACGGCGGGAGGTTGCCGGTATCCTATCGGTCTCGACCGCCGTCTACACCGCTTTGGAACAAGGCAGGCGGAAAAAAAGGATCGATTTGATTATTAAGCTTGCTGATTATTACGATACCAGTGTGGATTATCTCCTTGGCGTTACTGACGACCCTGTTCCGAAGCCTTGAAAGGGAACCCGGACAGATTTCAGATAAACGCTTTTATTGGTTCTCTCCATACACCGAGCTTTTATCACGCGCGCTGAGCATGTTCGGATACACACGCCAAAGCAGCTCGTCCGGATAATGGCGGTCAAGGAAGCGATCCATCCCCGACTGCGCCGGCGCGCCGCTATGCCTCTCGGTCTGCCGCGAGACCGCCATGGCAGACAAGCCCATGTTCAAAGCCATGAACACCACCAGCACCCAGGTAATCCCCTTTCCCCACTGGTTGGGAATACGCTCGATCAGGCGGGACATTTGCGGGTACAGGCTCTTCACCCACACCAACGCGAGAAGACCCCAAAAAAACGAATACAACAGGTTTGTCCGGCCGTTGAGGTTGAACGGAAGATAACTATACTCCCACGAAATCGTACCGACCAGATATTCCTGCACCCAGCTGCACAGATATTCAAACGCACCGCCCAACACCAGGCCGCCCGCAAAAATCCACAGGTCACGCTTCTTATTTAATTGATACAGGCAGAGCGTCATGACCACCGCCCCAAACCCATACACTGGATTGAAGGGCCCGTAGATCAGCCCACTTCTGCTCTCCAGCTTATGGTACATCACCAGGCACCACAGCGTTTCTATCACCACACCGACAAAACAGCCGATAAAAAAGATCCAGAACAATTTATATCCGTTCAACCCGGATGCAAACGAATGACTCCCTTTGCGCGGCACTCCCATTCCTCCCCCCGGTTTCGATTCTTATTGACAAGAAACATTGTACCAAATATAATATAGATTGTAAAGTGTTTTGCATTTTTGAATAGGGGTGTCGTAAATTGCCATTGTTTCATACCAACTTTTACGCGAAGTCGCTGCATACTCTTACAAACCTGATGGTCACCATCCCTGCCGCGCCGCGTTGGGAAACCAGCGGCCTCAGTTTTGATGAAATTTACCGCACGGACAAGAAATATCCGGTACTATACTTATTGCATGGGATGCACGAGGACGAAACCTCCTGGCTGCGCCGGAGCAACATTGAACGTTATGCCGAAGAAAAGCAGGTCGCGCTGGTGATACCGTCGGTACAAAACAGCTTCTACACCGACACCAAAAGCGGACTGCAGTATTTTACCTATCTGACCGAAGAGCTGCCGCGGTTCATCCGTTCGGTTTTCCCAATTTCCGCCCGGCGAGAGGACACCTTTATCGCCGGGCTGTCAATGGGTGGGTACGGCGCCTGCAAGGCGGCGCTTTCCAAGCCGGAGCAGTACGCTGCGTTCGCCTCCCTGTCGGGCGCGGTCGACATCGGCGCAGTAGCCGACCATATCTCCTCATCAGATGAGGAGGCAATGTTTCGGAGTGTATTCGGGGAACCTGCCCGTGTCAAAGGCAGCCCCTCCGACCTGTTCGTATTGGCCAAAAAACTGGTTGAATCCGGCCGGACCCCGCCACGCGCCTATTTCTCCTGCGCCACAGAGGACATGCTCTGCTATGGAATGAATCAGACATTCATCCGCCACCTGGACGAAATCGGCCTTCCCTACACCTATCGCGAGACCCCGGGTGGACATGACTGGAACTTTTGGGACCCACAGAGCAGGCTGGTTTTGGATTGGCTGCTCGAAGAATAGACGAAAGAGGTGGATGGTTTTGGAGCTTAACAGAAAAAATGTTCAAAAGATTATTTTGATTGTATCCAGCGCAATCCTGTTGTTTTTGGCTGTGCAGAACCTGCCGGCCGTTATGGGATTTGTCGGCGCCTTTTTCCGCCTGCTCTCCCCTTTTTTGATCGGCGCGTGCATCGCGTTCATCCTGAATGTGCCGTTGCATTTCTTTGAAAACAAGGCGTTTGCCATACTCAACAAAAAAAGCAGCAAGGTTTGGCCCAAAATACGCCGGCCGGTTTGTATTACAATCACGATCCTTTGTTTTTTACTGGCTCTCTTCTTTATTTTGTTCCTGTTGGTACCGGAGCTGGTCAACACCTTTGGTATCATTAAAAACAAGCTGCCGCCGTTTTTGGAACAGATGCAGGCATGGGCACAGGTCAATCTGCCGATCGCAGCAGAATATTTAGACGACATCGAACTGGACTGGAACAAGATTGCCGAATCCGCCTCCGGCTTTTTGCAAAACGGCGCAACCAGCCTGCTTAACACCACCGTTTCGGTCACGACCTCTATCGTTTCCGGCGTGGTCAATTTTATCCTGGGATTGATTTTTTCCTTTTACATCCTGGCCCAGAAGGAAAAGCTCGCCACACAGCTAAAGCGGGTTTTATACGCCTTTCTGCCGGAAAAACGCGCAGAATCATTCTTATCGGTCTGTTCGCTGTCCAACGGTATTTTCTCAAAATTTATCACCGGGCAGTGCACCGAGGCAGTTATTTTAGGCCTGCTCTGCTTTATCGGCATGAACATCTTCCGGCTGCCCTATTCCCCCATGATCGCCACATTGATTGGATTCACCGCTTTGATCCCCATTTTTGGTGCTTTTATCGGTATCATTGTCGGTGCATTCCTCATTTTGATGGTCAGCCCGATCAAGGCACTCTGGTTTATTATATTTATTATTGTGCTGCAGCAGATTGAAGGAAATCTCATCTATCCCAAGGTGGTCGGCTCCTCGGTGGGCTTGCCGGGTATTTGGGTCCTGGTTGCGGTTACGATCGGCGGCAGCGCGTTTGGTATCGCCGGTATGCTGGTCGGCGTTCCGCTTTGCTCCGTCCTCTACTGTCTCTTCCGCCAGGCGGTTTCCGCCCAGCTAGAAAAAAAGAAAATCAGCAGGCTTGGATGATTTGAGGTGTACAGGCAAAATGTCGGCGTCTCCCGAATATAGTTAGCATATAACGATTTCGGGAGGCGCTTTTATGTTAGGCATTTTGTATACCTTTTTATGCAATATCTTTTTTCTGGCAGGATACATTGTTAACCCCAACTCTTTTCCCCAGCCGCTTACGCCGGAGGAAGAGGAACAGTATTTGCGGGAATACCACGACGGCGACGAGACAAAAAAGGATTTATTGATCGAACACAATCTCCGTCTGGTCGCGCATGTGGTAAAAAAATATATCACAAGCGGCAAGGATATGGATGACCTCATCTCGATCGGCACAATCGGATTGATTAAGGCCGTAACATCTTACAACAACAAAAAGGGTACCCGCTTGGCTACTTATGCGGCACGGTGTATTGAAAATGCAATGCAGATCTCACGGCAACAAATCTTTCCGATGATTACCCCTCCAGAAATGGCCGTACGAAAGAATCACTGAAAATCTCCAGTGTTTTACCAAAACCGGATACCAAGACAATCGGATTATGTACTACTGAAAAACGGCGGGATTCCTTTCGTGGTTGATTTACAAAGGACTGATGACTGCATTATTATTATTTTATATTCCCAGCAATTAATGTGTTGGGGTATTGTGTGTCGTATTCATCACCATGTTGTATGCCACGGACAAGATTAAAAAAAATATCATCGACGCGCTTCGGGATGACATGACATGAGTAAACTTAAGAGGGCTTGCCGTCTGTGATATTCAGACAGCAAGCCCTTATGGGTGAATTCTTTTAAAAGATTCGTCTTGCCTTTTCGGGCGGCCACAATGTAACCTGACAGCGGCCGTCCCTTTTCATAAGCGTCCTTTATAGTGGAACAACCACCTGGTTGCTTCCCCAAACCGTGACATCCTCTACTACAGCATGTTGCGGAAGCTGGCAGATGTAAAGCGCCGTGTTGGCGATATCCTCCGGCTGAAGGTTAGCGGTTGAGGCTTCCAGGTTCGCATTCTTTTGAAATCCTGTGGAGGCCGCCGCCGGGATCAGACAGCTTACCCGCACGTTGTAGGGTTGCAATTCGGTATATAATCCCTTGGAGAAGTTCAACACGCCCGCCTTTGCCGCCGCATACACACTCCACTGCGGCCACGCCTGCCGCGCACACACCGAAGCGACATTGATGATCGTGCCGTCTTGCTGTTCTTTCATCATCCGGCCGAATATGTTACCTGCATAGACGACGCTCAAAAGGTTAAGCTGAATCGTCCTGTCGATTTCCTCCTTGGTGAGGCTGTCTACATCTTTGATCGCCACGCCACCACCAGCATTATTGATCAAAAAATCTATCTTTCCATAGTTTTGGGTCACATACTCGCTGGCCCGCTCCCAATCGCTGTAATCGGTAACAT
>CABSMD010000036.1 GCA_902478725.1 uncultured Clostridia bacterium | reverse complement strand
CTTCCGTGCCATATGAGGGTTCAACCCCAGAATACGGACCGTTCCGCCGTCGGCCTGCCTGGTTCCTAGCATACATTCAATGGCCGTACTCTTACCTGCACCGTTTGCGCCTAATAAGCCGAATACGGTGCCGCGTTCCACAGACAGGTTGAAATTTTTTAGTGCGTGCCGCCTGCCGTAGGACTTGCAAAGCTGTTCCACTTGGATAACATATTCCATTTTTTGACCTCCTTGTATTTGATACAAAAAGAATACCACCCGTCGAAAGACTGGTGGTATAATGTAGGGTTATCAAAATCTGATTTTAAAATTACGAAGCATTTCCAACACGATCAAAGCGTTTTGTTCGGCAACCTGTAGGGAAACAATCAATCTATCGCATGCGGAAACGATGTCGTCGTCCGGGTCAGGTGTGTTGAGCGCTGCCTTTATGTTGACGTCTGGATTGACCGATAGTTGTTGAAGCAGCCGTAAGATAGCGGCAAGAGAATAGTTAGCGCACCGCAGGGAACGGATAATCTTTAAACGGCAGAGGTCCTCGCCGGTGTAAACACGATAGCCATTTTCCTTGCGTTTTACAGTCAGTAGGCCATTCATTTCCCAATTTCGAAGCGTATCCACCGAAAGATTCAGATAGTCCGCAGCCTCTTTTCTCCTAAGCGTTTGCCTGTCCTGTGCCGATTCGCCAGCTAAAAGTTGCCGGACAATTTCAATGGCCTCCTCCGCGTTTTGGCGTTCTTGCCGCACTCGAGATAAGTATTCGCCGATTAGTGCGATGGCCTCTTCGAAATTACCCGCTGCCGATGCCTTGACCATCTTTACAATTTTTTTGCGTAAGCCGTTTTGCAGTACTTCCACAGAAAAAGCAATGCGGGCAAGCCGGAGCTGTGCGATGTGGAATTCGGTAAACACACGATATTGGTTATTTCGTCTTCTGGCATTTGGGATAAATCCTAATTTTTCATACAAACGAACCGTATTTGGATGTATACCAATGATATTTGCAACCTCCGCAGACCGATAGGTTCTCACCAAACCACCTCCTGTTCGTGAAGCATAGCATGAAACCGAAGCCTGGTGTTATAATAGAGCGTTTGCTGAACTGGAGAGAGGTTTGCAATCGCTTGTATACTTTTGCTAAAAATCAATCACCATACCGTCATACGCAATTTGAACCCCGTGCGGAGCCAATCTCTCGACAAGCTGCTCGTGCAGCAGGCCGCCGTTGTGGGAAAAGTGGGTCAGAATATAAATGGTGTCAGCTTTGGCGCAGTCATATTTCTTCATAAGGCCGATCTGCTTAAGGGTTGCTTGGATTCCCATGTGGTTGCGTTCGCCGTCCTGCATCCCCATGGTGCAATCCAGACTCACCAGGTCGAAGGGAATTCCCTTAATATAGTCCATCGTTTCCGTTGGAAACAGGCCGGTATCGTTACCGTAAAGCATACGCCTGCCTTCTCCCTCCACAATGTAGAGATAGCAGTGTTCCTCCGGCTGGCTGCACATGTGATCTGCTAATAATGGCGTGATGATATACCCGCCGGAGGAAAACGGAACAAACGGGGGGACATAAGAATATTCCACTCTTTTTAGGATGCGGTCTCCGTAATTGCACGTCAGCTTTTGGCGGATGTCCGATATCACGATTTCATTGCCGTAAACACACATTTTTTCTTCTGTCTGAGAATGTGCAAAGCCATCCAGGCGCATCCCCAGCTCGAAGGGATTGTGGTGATCGCTGTGAGAATGTGTCATCAAAAGGGTATGTACCCTAGATAGGTCCAGATTGTTTTGCAGAGCGTGCACATAGGTGTCCGGGCAGAGGTCAAAAAGCAGATCCCCATTTAAAATTGCCTGTTGTCTGGTGCGGATATTTTTACCGCCCAGCCTGCGTGCCTTCTCGCACATCTTACAATTGCAAAAAATCGCCGGCCAGCCTTCTGCCGCCGCGGTTCCCAGGTATTGAAGCCGCATAATTTATTCCCCATTTCCTGTTTTTTATTGATTATATTCCGATGCCTTATATTTGTCAATTGTTTTCACACATTTTTTAGCGCGGCATATGATAGGGTTGAGGTGATCAAAATGCCGGACATTATAACAATATCGGTTTTGGCGTTTTTTTGTTTGTATGGCATCATTGAGTTTTGCAGCCTGGTCTATACCCATTTTTTCAAAAGAAAAAACAAAAGCGGTACATCCTATTTCGTATTCTGCCCCAGTGGGGATAGCGACGAACTCGAATATGAGATCAGAAACGGCGTCTCCTTTGCTTCGGATATTCGCGCGAAGCCCGTCCTTCTGCTGGACGATACTTGGGATGCGGAGATGCTGGAGATCGCCCGGATACTTACACAAGAATATGAAATAAAATCCCTACATAAAAGTGAATTTGAAGCCGCTGCGGTTTCGCAGACGGAAGGGTAGCGGCAGCCAGGCCCGGATGTTTGTTTTCGGGCCTATCCCCACTTTTTCAATTCGGGTGTTGCTTACCAACCTTTACAGTGATATAATAAGAGAAAAATAAAAAGAGAAGAAGCATATAGAAAATGGTGGTTGGATGGCAAAAGAATTGGTCTCGTTGGAGGCGGTCGTGGAAGCGATTATCTATACCAACGAAAAAAACGGGTTTACCGTGTGTGAGGTGGAAACCAGCGACGCATCCGTCTGCGCCGTTGGGTACATGCCCTATATCAGCGAGGGGGAGACGTTGCGCCTGAGTGGGACATGGGGGGTACACCCGGACTACGGCGAGCAGTTTAAGGTGGAATATTATGAAAAGGTGGAGCCGAGCGATTCTGTTTCGATCATCCGCTACCTGAGCTCAGGCATCATCTCCGGTGTGGGGGCGGTGATGGCGAAGCGGATTGTGGACAAGTTCGGGGAGGACAGTCTCCGCGTATTGCGGGATGAGCCGGAGCAACTTGCCCTGATCAAGGGAATTTCCCCTAAAAAGGCGCAGGCCATCAACGAATCCTTTGTGGAGCAAAGCGGCGTGCAGTCGATCGTGATGTTTTTAAACCGCTTTGGCGTGACGCCTAACTTTGCCCTAAAGGTGTACAAGCAGTTCGGCAGCGAGGCGGTGGATGTGATTCAGGAAAATCCCTACCGCCTGTGCGAGGATGTATATGGAATCGGATTTAAAAAGGCGGACAAGATTGGCCTGTCCCTTGGCGTGTTGCAGGACGATCCCTCCCGCGTGGCGGCCGGGGTACGCTATATCCTGCAATACAACAGCCAGAACGGGCATACCTACCTGCCGCGTGAAAAGCTGGTGGGTTTGGTCTGCCGGCTGCTGGGTGTGGGGGAGGACAGCGTACAGAACGTGATCGTGTCCATGCTGATCGATTCCGTGCTGCACGCTGAGCAAACGCTGCATGGCGAACATATTTATCTATATGAAATGTATCAGTGTGAACTGCGGTCGGCACAAAAGCTGTTGCTGCTGTCCAATATGGAGATCGAGGAGGTCGGCATACTGGAGCACGCCATTGAAAAGGCGGAGGAAAGCATGGGCATCACGCTCGAGCAGATGCAGCATGAGGCGGTGGAAGAGGCGGTAAGAAGCGGCCTGATGGTCATTACCGGCGGCCCGGGCACGGGAAAAACCACCATCATCCGCACCGTTTTGTCCGTGTTTGAACGGATTGGCCTGCGCGTGGCGCTTTGTGCGCCGACCGGGCGCGCCGCCAAGCGTATGACCACCCTGTGCGGCCATGAGGCCAAAACCATCCACAGGATGCTGGAAATGAGCTACGGCGAGGACCGCCGGCAGCAGTTCGGCAAGAACGAACGCAACCCGCTTGATTTCGACGCGGTGATCGTGGACGAGGTCTCAATGGTGGATATCGTACTGTTAGACAGCTTACTTGCGGCGCTGCCCTCTACCACCAGGCTCATCATGGTGGGGGATGCCGATCAGCTTCCCAGCGTTGGGGCGGGCAATGTTTTGAGCGATATGATCGAATGCGGCTGTGTCCGTACCGTGCGGCTGACCGAAATTTTCCGACAGGCCAAGGAGAGCATGATCGTGGTAAATGCTCACAAGATCATAAATGGGGAATATCCCATCAGCAATACGGGGGATTTTTTCTTTATCCATACCGATGGACCGGATCAGATTGTGCCGACCATCGTGGATTTGTGCCGGCGGCGTCTGCCCGAAACCTATCAGGTGGAGGATTTGTTTGGAATTCAGGTGATCTCTCCATCCAAAAAAGGGGTGGCGGGGATACATGCCCTGAATCAGGCGCTTCAGGACGCGCTGAATCCCCCGCAGCCCGGCCGGCCGGAGCGTGCCTCGCGTGATTTCTCCTTCCGCATCGGCGACAAGGTGATGCAGGTGAGAAACAATTACGATATGCCCTGGACGATGAAGTATTCCGATGAGAACGGTACCGGGGTTTTTAACGGCGACGAGGGAGTCATTACCAATATCGACCCGGAGAATTCCTGCCTGTATGTGTTGTTTGATGAGGAACGGATCGTGAAATACGACTTTTTGCAGTTGGATGAGCTCGAACCGGCCTATGCCATTACGGTGCATAAAAGCCAGGGGAGCGAGTTTGAGATCGTGGTGATGCCGATGTACCAGGCACCGCCGATGCTGCTTTCGCGCAATCTGTTTTATACGGCGGTCACACGCGCGAAGCGGCTGGTCGTGCTGGTCGGCAGCGAACGGATCATGCGGACGATGGTGGACAACAACCGTCATGTACAGCGGTATTCCTCTCTCGATCAAAAATTAAGCGAGTTGAATGGGGATGGCTGATTCCTTGCGTTTCCTGAACAGAAAACTGCGGACGCTTAAAAACCTGATCTTCCCGCCGCGCTGTATGTTTTGCAGAAAGCTGCTGCCGGTGGGTTCGGAAATGAATGGCTGTCTGGATTGTATGAAAAGCCTGCCCTATGTGGAACCGGCGCACTGCCCGGTGTGCGGGCGGGTGACTCCGACGGGGGAGATCGTATGCTGGCGCTGCTCAAACAAAAAGCCTTATTATCAAAAGCATGTTTCCGCCTGTTACTATGAAAAAGGGATGAAGAATGCGATCACTGCGTTCAAGTTTCGGGGGAAGATGTATTATTACAAGGATTTGGGCACGATTCTGGCCAATTATGTCTATCGGCCCGAAGCATTCGATTTCGTGACAAGCGTACCCATCAGTGTAAAAAGGATGCGTGAGAGGGGCTACAACCAGTCGGAGCTGTTGGCGCGCAGAATTTGTGAGATCGGTGGGTTAGAATACAAAGACACGCTGCGGCGCATCAAGGACAGGATACCGCAGAACCGCTTAAACTATGAGCAGAGGCAAAGAAATGTAAGGGGAGCTTTTGCTTTGGTTGACGACGTAAAAGTGGCGGGTAAAAACATCCTGCTGGTGGACGATATTTTTACGACCGGCGCGACGATGAACGAGTGCGCCAGGGTACTTGGCAAGGCGGGCGCGGCTTCGGTGTTTGGACTGACGCTTGCCATGACAAAGCTGCAAAAGGAATGAAGAAATGAAAAAATATATTTACATATTAATAGCGGCGGTCGTTGCGGTGACGGCCTTTCTGGCGAACCGGGCACAGCCGGCGTTTCAAAATACGGACGGTACCGTATCGGTTCATTTCATCGACGTGGGTCAGGCCGACAGTATTCTGGTCTGTGCCAATGGAGAAACCATGCTGATCGATGCGGGCACGAAAAAGATGTCTTACCGGGTGGTGGATTACTTACATAAACGCAGGATCAAAAGGATTGACCATCTGGTGGCCACACATCCGCATGAAGACCATATTGGCGGTATGGCGGACGTGATCGATCAGTTTGAAATCGGCGCTCTTTACATGCCAAAGGAGACAGCGAATACCAAAACGTTTGAAAACATGGTAAAAAGCGCGAAGGCAAAGGGCCTGCGGGCGAAAGTGCCAAAAACCGGAGATAGGATTCCTCTCAAAAACACCGAGTGTACTGTCCTCGCACCGACCGATGGTTTCTATGAAAGTACAAACAACTATTCCATTGTTCTGCGGCTGGTATACGGCAGCACCAGTTTTCTGTTTACCGGTGATGCGGAAGAACTGTCTGAGAGCGAGATCCTCCGCTGTGGGCTCGAAGTGCAGGCGGATGTACTAAAGATCGGTCACCATGGCAGCAGGACATCGACCAGCGAGGCGTTTTTAAAAGCCGTGTCGCCCGAATATGCCGTTATTTCGGTTGGCGCTGGAAATTCATACGGGCATCCGAACGAAACTGTGCTCAAAAGGTTGAAAAGGTCTGGGATAACTATCTATCGTACAGATTTCGATAAGGATATCGTCTTTTATTCAGATGGAGAGCAGTATTATCAGGAAAAAAGGGAGTGAACCAAATGTTGGTTATTGACCGGTTTGAGGGTGATTTTGCAATCTGTGAGGAAGCGGGCGGCGAAATGCGGGACATTCCACGGGACAGGATTCGAGGCAAGGCGGCGGAAGGGGATGTACTTTGCCGAAAGGGCGGCTTTTATGAGGTGGATCAGACCGCTACAGAAAAGCGAAAAAAAGAGATCGAGGAGCTTACCCACGACTTCTGGTCGGACTAGAAAGCAACCCTGGCGGAAAACAGCCAATAGCCCTCTGTGACCTGAGGTGTTTCGTGATTTACTGCGATGTAATTTCATGATTTGAGGTGTTTCCATAAAAAACCGGCCTGGGGGTTTACCCAGACCGGCGTTTTAGCAATCTATGCAATGACGAAGGGCTTGAGCTCATCAACCAGCGCCTGCGCGTCATCCGAATGAATCTCAACCTTGATCGGCTTGCTCAGGTCGAGGCTGAAAATACCCATGATGGACTTCGCATCCACAACGTATCTGCCGGATGTCAGGTCGATATCAAAGGAGTATTTATTCACCAGGTTTACGAAGTTCTTGACATCGTTGATAGAATTTAACATAATATTGAATGTTACCATACCAATACCTCCTAAAAATATAATATCCTTCTTTCTTTATTATCATACTATTTTTTGGGCGGGTTGTCAATTGTTTTCGGTATTATTTCTGTATATTAAAAGTAAAAAAACTGAGGTGTAACGATTGAAAAAAGCGGCAATACACACGTTAGGGTGCAAGGTCAACCAGTATGAGAGCGAGGCGATCGCCTCCATGATGCAGGAAGCGGGGTATGAAATGGTTCCGTTTGACGATTACGCCGACTGCTATATTATCAATACCTGTACGGTAACCAGTCTGAGCGACCGCAAGTCGCGCCAGATGATCCGGCGGGCGAAAAAGCACAATCCAAACGCCATCGTGGTAGCCACCGGCTGTTATGCACAGACCGCGCCGGAGGATGTTTCCCGGATCGACGGGGTCAATGTAATTGTCGGCACGTCGCGCCGGGCGGAAATCCCAAAGCTGATTGAACAGGCGGCGGACCGGCCGGTGTGGGCGGTAAGGGATATCATGCAGGAAAGGGAGTTTGAAAGTCTGCATGTTCCCGCGTATCAGGAGCGTACACGGGCGTTTTTAAAGATTCAGGACGGTTGCGACCGTTATTGCTCCTACTGCATCATCCCGTATGCGCGCGGGCGTGTGCGCAGCAGGCCGCTTGCGGATATTGTTTCCGAGGTGGAGGAGCTGTGCGGAAAGGGGTATTGTGAATTCGTCCTGTCCGGTATCCATGTCGCTTCCTATGGCAAAGATTTGGAAAATATTGGATTGCTCGATGCGATAGCCTGTGTCAATCGAATCAAAGGGGTCAAAAGGGTCCGCTTGGGCTCGGTTGAACCGGGCTGTATGACAAAGGAGTTTGTAACCGCCCTGGCCTCGATGGAAAAATTTTGCCCCCACTTCCATATCTCCCTTCAAAGCGGGTCGGCCCGCACCCTAAAACGAATGAACCGCCATTATACGCCTGAGGAGTATCTTGCGTCGGTCGAGGCGGTGCGGGACAGCTTCAAAAACCCGGCAATCTCCACCGATGTGATGGTAGGCTTTTGCGGAGAGACCGAAGAGGAGTTTGAGGAATCCTACCAGTTTGTAAAACAGGTGGGGTTCAGCCAAATCCATGTGTTTCCCTACTCGGTGCGCAAAGGGACAAGGGCAGCCGGGTTTCCCGATCACGTGAGTCCGGAGCGCAAGGAGGAGCGAGCCTCCCGGATGCTCGCACTGGGTGAATCACTCTCCCGCACGTTTTTGGAAAGTCAGCAGGGAGAAACCGCACAGGTGCTTGCCGAACGGCAGATTGGGGACGGCCTGTATGAAGGGTTTACCAAAAACTACGCGCGAGTACATTTTGCGGTCGGAGAGGAGAAGGGAAAAAGCGATAAAAACGGCCTTGTCGGCCAAATCGTTACTGTAAAGCTAAAGCGCGCGGAGAAGGATTTTATTTTCGGGCAATTGGAAATGTGATACAGATTCCGGTTATAGTTGCGCCGCCTCTGTCATAGGATGTGATAGAGGTGATGTATTGTGTATATCTATGGATATGAAAATTTAAAAAGAGATGCTGACCTGCTCTCACGCAATCAGCTTTTTGAAACCTTCAGCATTGGAAAGAGTGTTTTGGGCAAAGAACTGATCTGCTTTAAACTGGGAGAGGGCCCGAACAAGGTGTTCTATAACGGCGCCCACCATGCCTTAGAGTGGATCACTTCCGCTCTACTGGTTAAGTTTTTGAAAGAAATATCCGACGCTTACTTAAATGGCGAAGAATATTACGGATATGACACCGGGCATATCTTTGAACGGAGCAGTCTGTACGTTGTACCGATGGTGAATCCCGACGGGGTAGAGCTGGTTAAAAACGGCGCAGAGGGGAGTATGCGGCGCAGTCAGCTAATCCAATGGAACCATGGCAGCGACAATTTTTCGACGACCTGGCAGGCTAACATCCGTGGAGTGGACTTAAACCACAACTACAGCGCCGGTTGGAGCATTGCCAAGGAGATGGAGGACGGCTACGGCATCCATGGCCCCGGCCCGACCCGGTTTGGCGGGGAGGAGCCGGAATCCGAGCCGGAGACGCGGGCGATGGTACATTTTTCAAGAGAACAGCAATTTAACCTCTCATTATGCTATCACACGCAGGGGGAGGAAATCTATTACCAATACATGAAGTATACACCAAAAAAATCGGCGGAGCTGGCGCAGATGTTTGCAAAGGCAAGTGGCTACCGACTGGCGAGGCCGGCGGGGATCGCTTCCCATGGCGGATACAAGGACTGGTTTTTAAAGACGTTTATGAAGCCGTCTTTTACCATTGAGGCCGGTGTGGGTACCAATCCGCTGCCGATCGAACAGCTTGACGATATCTATCAAAAAAATAAGCAACTGCTCGCCCTGGCGGCGGTACATTCCTAAAGAAAAAGAGAAACGGGGAAAATACATATGGGAAAAATCTATGCAGTACGAAATGGCAGAAGCTGCGGGCTGTTTTACAGCTGGACGGAATGCCAAAAGCAGATAAAAGGGTTTTCAAATGCGGAATATAAGTCTTTCCAAACACTGGACGAAGCAACGGCCTACCTAAACCGGAAGGATATCGCGGAACCCGAACACGATGAAAACACCCTCTGCGCATATGTGGATGGCAGCTTTGATGTCAAAACAGGCCGGTATGGATGTGGCGTCGTCCTGCTCTACAATGGCGAGATCAAAACGATGAACAAGGCGGGGGATGACCAAACACTGGCATCCATGCGAAATGTAGCAGGGGAGATCACCGCATCCGAGATGGCAATGCACTATGCGCTGGAGAATAACCTGAATAAAATCATCATCTATCATGACTACGCCGGGATTGCCAAATGGTGCACCGGGGACTGGAAGGCGGAAAAGGAAGGTACAAAGCGCTATAAGCAGTATTATGACTCTATCAAAGACAGGCTTGCGGTTCGATTTGTGAAGGTCGCCGCGCATACGGGAGACACCTATAACGAGATGGCCGACCGTTTGGCGAAGGATGCTTTGGGAATCAAATAAGGATGGGGGACAAAAAACCTCTGAACAAAAAATGGTTCGGAGGTTTTTCTTTTCAAATGCTGCAAAATGTGCTATACTATAGGCAACTCACTTTTCAACAAAAAAGTATCTGCCGGCCTGAGTTTTGATTGAAAGAAAAGGGAGTTGCATAGCACAATTGAAACTTATGTTATACTATAAGCGACTCACTTTTCAACAGAAAGGTATCTGCCGGTCTGAATTTTGATTGAAAGAAAAGGGGGGTGCTTCGTGGTATTATAATTTACGGCATACTTTAAATAACAAAATCGTAACAGGAAGTGAATAGAATGATTGTCATACTCAAGGAAAATCCAGATCAAAAAAAAGTAGAGCAGTTGGCGGAATCCTTCCGTGCGCTTGGCCTTTCCATACATTTCAGCGAAGGGGCTCACACCAGTATTATGGGCTTGGTAGGGGATACCTCCCGGGTGGATATGGATGCTATCTGTGCCAACGACATCGTCGAGGCGGTAAGACGGATCTCGGAGCCGTATAAGGCGGTGAACCGCCGGTTCCATCCGATGGATACCGTCGTGGAGGTGGGCGGCCACAAAATAGGTGAGGGCACTTTTTCTGTGATCGCGGGGCCCTGCTCGATTGAAAGCGAGGAACAGATCATCTGCGTAGCGGAGGACATTAAAAAAAGCGGCGCACCGTTCCTGCGCGGGGGGGCGTTCAAGCCGCGTACCAGCCCATACGCCTTTCAGGGACTAGAGCAGGATGGGCTGAAGCTGTTGCTGGAAGCGAAAAAAGCGACCGGACTGCCGATCGTCACCGAAATCATGAGTCAGACCCATCTGGATTTGTTTGCTGACGTCGATATTATCCAGGTCGGGGCGCGGAACATGCAGAACTTCCAATTGCTTAAAGAGCTTGGTCACAGCAAAAAGCCAATCCTTTTAAAGCGCGGGTTGGCCAACACCATTGAAGAGTTTTTGATGAGCGCCGAGTATATCATGGCAGGTGGGAACAACAATATTATCCTGTGCGAACGGGGCATTCGCACCTTTGAAACGGCGACCCGCAACACCCCCGACCTCACCGCCATTCCCTATATCAAACGGCATTCGCATCTGCCGGTCATCTTTGATCCGAGCCATGCGACCGGCATTCCGTGGCTGGTGGAGCCACTCACCCGCGCTGCGATCGCAGTTGGGGCGGACGGTGTGATGATTGAGGTGCACAACGACCCCAAAAACGCCCTGTGCGACGGAGGGCAGTCACTCGATTTTGAGCAGTTTGACCAGGTGATGGCAGATATTAAAAAAAGGGTAGCCTGGGAGGAAAAGCAGCTTTCATAGCTTAAATGGGGGGCAGGCACTCCTCCTCCGGAGGATTTCCCTGCTGAAAGCGTCGGCAGTCGGAAGGATGGATCTGCGGCCTGCTTTTCTAATCAGAGGGAGTCATTTATTCAAAATCGATTTTATTTATGGAGCCGACGAGCTTTTCGATCGTGCGTTTCGGCGCATCTTTGGAATTGCCCCACGGCTCCTTTTCGTTTTTATAATCAAACTTTTTGGTGAACCAGTTGACCTCCTGTTTGATCCGTTTCAGTTGCTCCCGTTCCAGCTCTAAAATCTGCTGGCAGAATTGCGCCGCCTCCTTTTTGGACAGGAACCGGGTTGCTTCGTCCAGCAGGCGTTTGAGGTGCTTGAGGCAGAAGCCCTTGCGGGAGGACACCTTTTTTTGAAACTCCGGCGAATGCTTCCACATATAAAAGATGACATCCAGATACTTTTTCATAATAAACTCGTTTTTTTGGCAAGCGGAACAGGAGTGTTCCAGCTCACTGAGCCCCTTTTTTATGGCCTCGATGTGGGGGGACTTGGATAACGGTGCATTTTTGTCCATCAGGCGGATGATTTCGTCCGTATGTGTGTCCAGCACCAGCGCTAACGACAGTCGGTTGGTCTGGGCGAACAGAAGCTCGTAATGATGCTTGCAGAAGCCGTTTTTGTTGGTTTCCTCCCGAAAATCCGGCTCCATCATGGCGGGGCCCAGGATAAACTCCACCGTGTTTTTTTCCAGGTTCTGCTCCAATACGCACAGAGGACATTCGCAATCGGTATCGAATGCTTCGTTGACTGGGATTTCATAAATTTTTTCTCTCATCGTTTTGTTTCCTTTACATTTGATTATCGGAGTTATATAATTAAAATTATAATACCACGAAGCAACTCCGCTTTCCTTGAACAAAAAATAAAAGTCGGTAAATACTTTCCTGTTGAAAAGTGAGTTGCTTATAGTATAGCATATTTCTAGAAAAAAGAAAAGGGCGGATAAAAATGCGCGTATTCCAAAGACAGGATGACGTGATAATAGAGGGGATTTCCCACTTTGACATCGATCAGACCTTTTCCTGCGGGCAATGCTTCCGTTTTGACAGGCAGGAAGACGGAAGCTACATAGGGGTAGCTTATAACCGCGTGCTCTCTATTCGGCAGGAAGGGGAAACGGTGACGCTCGCTCATACCAATTTAGCAGAATATCATCAGGTGTGGGAGAGATATCTGGATATTGGACGAGACTACTCCACGGTAATAAAACGCTTAGACCAGGATGAGCATATCCGGGCGGCAACCACTTTTGGAAGCGGGATCCGGATTCTGGCACAGGAGCCGTTTGAATGCCTGGTTTCGTTTTTGTTGTCCCAAAACAATTCCATCCCCAATATCCGGCGCGTGGTGGAACGGATTTGCCGGACGTATGGCACACAGCTTGCGCAAGGCTATTTCGCATTTCCGACCCCGCAGCAGCTAGGAAGGGCAGACGAAGAGGCACTGGCAAACCTGCGCTGCGGATATCGCGCAGGCTATATTGCCCAAGCGGTGGCAAGTGTACTGGACGGGTCGTTTGATCTGGCTATCGGCCACCTTCCCACCGAAGAGCTGCGCCAACGTTTGATGTCCTTAAAGGGGGTCGGGCGGAAGGTGGCCGACTGTATCGCGCTGTTTGGTTATCAGAAGATTGATGTATTCCCGACCGATGTATGGGTAAAAAAGGCGATGCGGGAGCTATACCAGGTGGAAGGCAGTGAGATCGACAGCTTTTCCAGCCAGTATTTTGGCAAGTACCGCGGTTTGGCACAGCAATACCTGTTTTATCACATGAGATGTGGGTATTAGGAAGGAAATAGGATGTAAAAAAACAGAAAAGGAAGGATTTTGCCCTGTTGTGCCGAATACTATTTAGGTAGAACAGAAGGGTTTGTTTGTTTTTGAAAGGATGAAACGATATGATGATAGATTCACAGCGATTGTTAACGTATTGATGTCCGGCCTGCGGCAGGCTTACCCGCGTGAAAACCTCTATTTTTACCTGCTTGCAGGATTCGCCGTTTGTATGCTCTTCCTGCGGGGAGGAATGCATCTCCATTACGAAAAAACGTAATTTGATCGTATTACAGGATTTTTGTATGGTTTGCGGCGAACCGCATGTGTACCGTATGCCGGCCGGTGAATTTTGGAATTGTGGCCTGTTTATCCTCTATTGTGATGAGACCGGCCTTGAGACGGCCTTTTGGGGACGGGAGGATGAGGTGGACGATGCTATCGCACACCGTGCGAGTAGCCAGTTAGAACGCATTTTAGAGGCTGCAAACGTCGATGATGTGAGTGATATGGCAATTTTAAAGATTTTAGACCATATCCACGATATAGCGATCATGGGCGGGCTGACCTGCGAATGCGGCAGTGACAACATTGAACTGGTCATGAATGAGGGGGCGATCAAGCTGATTTGCAAGGACTGCTCCTCGGTGATCAGCCTCAATATCAGTACACCGGAATCATTTGTGAAGATTCAGAAGATGGATCGGATCACGATACCCAAAATCAAATAGGAGGACGGACATGATATATCATTCGAGCAGTTGTATTCAAAAACGCGAAAATCCGGTTTTAACATACCGGGATATCCCGTATCAGGCCGCGCTTGTTTTCAACGCCGGCGTTGCGAAATACCAGGGTAAATATGTGATGATGTTCCGCAATGACTATGGCGATTATGAAAAGCAGAAGCTGGAGGGCACCAATATCGGACTGGCATTCAGCGACGACGGTATTCATTGGGATGTGCAGCCGAAACCCTGTTTTTCCATGGAGGATGACGAGGTTATCCGGGCCTATGACCCGCGGATTACGGTATTAGACGGCAGGGCCTATGTCTGTTTTGCCATTGATACGCACCACGGCCTGCGGGGTGGTATTGCCGTAACGGAGGATTTTGACAGGTTTGAAATTCTGACGATGACCGCACCGGACAACCGGAACATGGTTCTTTTCCCGGAACGGATCGACGGCAAATATGTTCGTCTGGAACGCCCGCTTCCGGTCTATAGCCGCACCTGGCTCAAGCCGGGATTCGATATCTGGCTGTCGCGTTCGCCGGATATGCGGTATTGGGGCGATACCTGCCTGGTTCTCGCATCCGAGAAGGTAAAGTTCGCGCAGGAAAAGATCGGACCGGGAGCGCCTCCTGTCAAAACCGATAAGGGTTGGCTGACCACCTTCCATGCGGTAGACACTAATGACAAGCCGGGCAAAAACGGCTGGGAGGATGCCTGGAATAAGCGGTATACTGCGGGATTGATGCTGCTTGATCTGGAGGATCCGTCAAAGATTATCGGACGTTACGAGGAGCCCCTGATCGCCCCGGAAACTTTTTGGGAATGCGAGGAAGGCTTTCGGCAGAATGTGATTTTCCCCGGTGGGATGATCTTAGAGGACGGTGGAGAGGTAAAGATATATTATGGCGCATCCGACACGGTGGAGTGCCTGGCAACCGCTGACGTAAACGATTTGCTTTCGTTATGTCTGCAAGGCTAGATTAAAACTGGGGGAGTTTGTTATGTACCACTGCAGGGACATATTCCTGCCGGACCGGAAGTTCAGCAAAACGATGCTTTCGCTGGCCTTTCCGATCGCGCTTCAGAATATGATGGTTTCTCTGCTGAATATATTGGATATTGTATTGATCCAGGGTTTGGGCGATACCGCCGTGGCCTCGGTGTCTCTTGCCAACCAGATTAGCTTTATTGCTAATCTGGTTGTATTTGGTATATGCAGCGGGGGCTCTATTTTTGTTTCACAATATTATGGAAAGGGGGACGACGCCGGAGTACGCCGGACGGTCGCGATGTCGACCACTTTGGTCAGTGGTGTAACCTTACTTATTGCATTGCTGACGATGCTGTTTCCAGATGGAGCGATGCGGTTGTTCACAGATGACGACAACCTGATCCGCCACGGGTCGGATTACTTGATGATCGTTGCGCCGACCTATCTGTTGTCCGGTATCTCCTATTCGTATTCCACCCTGCTGCGATGCACGCACAGGGCCAAATATCCGCTGATTGCCAGCGTCGTCGCGCTCAGTATGAACACACTGCTCAATTACCTACTAATCTATGGGATCGGGCCATTTCCACAGTTGGGTATCCAGGGTGCGGCAGTGGCCACTTTGATTTCAAGAATCGCGGAAATCATTCTGATGCTGTCGTTTGCTTACATGGGAAAGGATAACCATTTCAAGGTATTCCGAACGGATTTTCAACAGATCGACAGCGCGTTTGCCAGGCTGTTTTTGACCACGGCCTGGCCGGTCATCTTAAATGAATCGATTTGGGGGCTGGGAATATCCTCCTTCTCGATGATCTACGGCAGGATGGGGGAGAGCGCGGTCGCAGCAATGAATGTCGCGGGTACGCTGGAGCAGCTGTTTAATGTGTTCTTCCACGGAGTCGGGAGTGCGGCGCTGATTATGATCGGCAACGAAATCGGCGCGCAGCAGCATGAGAATGCCCGCCTGTATTCCCGCCGGTTTGCGCTGTTCGGCCTGCTGATTGGGCTGGTGGTCATGACAGGTATGCTGACCCTTTCAGACGTCTTTGTCTCGGCCATGTTCCGCAATATCACGCCGCAGACACAGGTGCTTGCCAAGCGGGCCATCCTTGTTCTGGGCCTCTATATGCCGTTTCGCAGTGTGGCCAGCGTTATTATTGTTGGAATTATGCGCGGCGGTGGGGACAATTTTCATGCAATCCTCTATGATTCTCTGCCGATTTACATCTTATCGATCCCGCTTGGTATCCTGACCGGCCTGGTCTGGAAGCTGCCGCTTTGGATCGTGGTGGCCTGCATCATGAGCAAACGGGTAGTCAAATGTGTATTAAGTGTCAGAAGACTGTTTTCAGACCGCTGGGTGAATAACGTATGCTGAAAGAATAAAAAGGGAGGTTTTTTATGATTTTGTTATGGGAGAAAGGAAAGATTCCATTGTTCCAGGAAGGGGCGGCGGATAACGTTCCGTATCTTGTGCCTTATCTGGTTAAGGAAGCGCGCGGCGCTGTCATCGTCTGTCCGGGGGGAGGATACACCAATAAGGCGCCGCATGAGGGCGGTGTTATTGCTGAAATGCTCAACGCACTCGGATTGTCCGCGTTTGTTCTGCAATATCGCGTATCGCCGCACAGATTTCCCGCGCCGCTTTATGATGTGACACGCGCGGTGCGCTGGGTGCGGTATCACCACAAGGAATATAACATCCGCCCGGATAAGATCGCGGTGCTGGGCTTTTCCGCCGGGGGACATCTGGCGGCCATGTCGGGAACGTTATATAAACACGCGATCGAGCGGGATGAGATCGACACGGTTTCCGCCCGTCCCGACGCACTGGTGCTTTGCTACCCGGTGATCACCTGGGGAAAATATGAGCACACCGGCAGCCGCCTAAACCTGATCGGGGAAGAGCAGGGGGAGAACTACCGTTTGACCAATCTGGCGGAACAGGTAAGCGACGATACCCCGCCGACCTTTCTCTGGACGACCGCCAACGACAATGCGGTACCGGCACAAAATTCTCTGTTGTTTGCCAAAGCCCTGTGTGATCATGGGATTTGGTGTGAACTTCACCTCTATCCGGACGGGCGGCATGGTCTCGGTCTTGCCCATGAATCCGAACGGGTGAGCGAATGGAGCCGGCTGTGCGGCGAGTTTTTGTTTGAGCTGGGGTATTAAAGAAGGAACGAAATGAAGGATTGAACGACTCAGTGAGGGGGTAGGGGGATGCATCCGAAAATCGAGCCGGGTAAGATTCTGGCAGCTTCCTGGGGATTTTATATTAAAAATTTTGTTAAGCTGCTTCCGTTTACAGCTATACTG